>WTGR01000311.1 GCA_011523485.1 Acidobacteriota bacterium | reverse complement strand
GGCGGGGTTGGTCATCAGGTGCCCGACGTTGCGGATCAGCATCAGGCTGATCCCCGGCAGGGTAACGCTGGAGCCGTCCGGCGCGGTGTACTCGCGGGCCGGGTTCATGGCCCGGTCGACCATCCGCCCGCCCTTCTCGAAGCGGTCGGTCAGGTCGCCCTTGATCAGGCCGAGCCAGTTCCGGTAGGCCACCACCTTGTCCTCGGCGTCCACGCACGCGACCGAGTCCTCCAGATCCATGATGGTCGTCGTCGCCGCCTCCAGGACGATGTCCTTGATGCCGGCGTCGTCGGCCTTGCCGACCGGGTGATCGCGGTCGATGCGGATCTCGACGTGCAGGCCGTTGTTGCGCAGCAGCACCGCCGACGGCGCGCCGGCGTTGCCCTGATAGCCGGCGAACTTCGAGGCGTCGGCCAGTCCCGTCGTGCCGCCGTTCTTCAGCGTGACGCTGAGCGCGCCGTGGGCCACCTCGTAGGCGGTCGCGTCGGCGTGGCTGCCGCCGGCCAGCGGGGCCGCCGCGTCGAGGAACTCGCGCGAGCGCGCGATGACCCGCGCGCCGCGCACCGGGTTGTACTCGGCGCCACGCTCGCAGCCGCCGTCCTCGGAAATGACGTCGGTGCCGTAGAGCGCGTCGTACAGACTGCCCCAGCGGGCGTTGGCGGCGTTGAGCGCATAGCGGGGGTTGGTGACCGGCACCACGAGTTGCGGCCCCGCGATGGTCGAGATCTCGGGATCGACGTTGGCCGTCGTCGCGGAGAAGTCCTCGCCCTCCGGCACCAGGTAGCCGATCTCCTGGAGCATCGCCTTGTACTCCGGCAGGTCGATCGGCTCGTCGTGGTTCTCCCGGTACCACGCGTCGATGCGACGCTGCAGGTCCTCGCGCTTGGCCAGCAGCTCGCGGTTGCGCGGCGCCAGACCGTGGACGAGCCGGTCGAACCCCGACCAGAACGCCTCCGGGGAGACGCCGGTGCCCGGCAGCGCCTCGTCGTTGATGAAGTCGTAGAGCTCCTTGTCGACCTGCAGTCCGCCGGCGGCGATCCGATCCGTATCCGTCATGCCAACCCCCTGCTTGCCTGATTTCATGGGCGTGCCGCGGCGCGCCCGGCAGGGGGATTCTACTCCGGCGGTACGGATCGGTTTTCACGCGGCGGTGTCGGGTCGGCCGACCGTGCCGTTCATCGTTCCGGGCAGGTGACGGCCTCGAACATCGTGACGTCCCGCGACTCCGCGCTGATCTCCACGCCGATCAGGTGCACGGTGCGGCCCGGTGCGCGGTACTTGTCCGCGTAGCCGCGGGCCTGCAACTGCGCCAGCGCCGCGCCCGGACCCGACCGCTCCGCCACCTTGAACTCGAACAGGTAGACCGCCTCTCCCAGCCGCACTGCAAGGTCCAGCCGGCCGCGGCGGGTGGCGTCTGCCGCCGCCACCCCGTCCAGCGACGCCTGGAACCAGGCGTAGAACACGCTCGACCAGTAGCCCTCGTAGCGGGCGATCTCGTTGCGCCGATGCCAGTCGTGCGGGATGCCGGCCAGCAAACGCCGGCACAGCGCCTCCAGGCCTGTCCAGTCCTCCGCCGCCAGCAGGCGGCGAAGCGCGCCGGCGTCTGCCGCCGACCGCCGCCAGTCCGGCGCCAGTGCGTCGAGAAGGCTCTCGTTCAGTCCCCGCCGGACCTCGCGGTTCGGATAGCCCAGACGGTACTGCGGAGCGCCGTCCAGATCCTCCATTTCAGCAATCGTCAGGTAGCCGGTCTGGAACAGCAGCGCCTCGGGGGCGATGCGGTCCACGTCGAAGGACGACAGCAGGGCCTCGCTGGCGTGAACCGTATCAAGGTCCGGGGCGGAAAAACCGCGCCGGAGGAGCGTGTCGATCAGGAATCGCGGCGTCGCCGTCTCGAACCAATGCGCCTTGAACGCGCGGCTGCGGAACAGCATGAGGATGCCGAAGGGGTTGTAGACCTTCTCCGTCCCCAGCCAGTCGTAGCCGTTGTACCAGGCGCGGATCCGATCGCGGTCCAGGCCCGGCAGTTCGGGCCCGAACACCGTGTCCAGGTCCGCCTCGGTGTAGCCGCAGATCGCCGAGTAGGCCGGGTCCAGGGTAATGTCGATGAGGTTGTTCAGGTCGGAGAACAGGTTGACCTTCGAGAACCTGCTCACCCCGGTGATGAAGGTGAGCTCCACGTGGGCGTCGCAGTCCTTGATCGTG
>WTGR01000528.1 GCA_011523485.1 Acidobacteriota bacterium | reverse complement strand
CCAACGTCCCCGTCACCATCGAAGACGAGATGCGCCGGTCCTACATGGACTACGCCATGAGCGTCATCATCGGCCGCGCCCTGCCCGACGTGCGCGACGGATTGAAACCGGCGCACCGGCGCGTGATCTACGGCATGCGCACGATGGGGCTCGCCTCGAACCGGGCGTACCGCAAGTGCGCCAAGATCGTCGGCGAGGTGATGGGCAACTTCCACCCGCATGGCGACGCGTCCATCTACGACACGCTCGTCCGCCTGGCGCAGGGCTTCAACATGCGCTACCCGCTGGTCGACGGCCAGGGGAACTTCGGGTCGGTGGACGGTGACCCGCCGGCGGCGATGCGCTACACCGAAGCGAAGCTGCAGTCGCTTTCCGACGACCTGATGGCCGATCTCGATCGCGACACGGTCGACTTCGTGGCCAACTACGACGAGACGACCGAGGAGCCTTCCGTCCTGCCCGCGCCGTTTCCGAACCTGCTGGTGAACGGCTCGGCCGGCATCGCGGTCGGGATGGCGACGAACATCCCGCCGCACAACCTGCGCGAGGTGATCGACGGCATCGTCTGGGTCGCCGAGCATCGGGAAGCGACGCGCCTGGACAAGGAACGGGAGCTGCTCACGCTCGTACCGGGTCCCGATTTCCCCACCGGCGGTTTCATCGTGGGACGGGCCGGCATCGTGCAGGCGTACCGGACCGGCCGCGGATCGATCACGATGCGGGCCCGCACCGAGGTGGAGGAACCCCGCAAGAAAGGGGACCGTACCGCCATCGTCGTCACCGAGATCCCGTACCAGGTCAACAAGTCGCGCCTGCTCGAGAAGATCGCCGACCTGGTGCGCGAGAAAGTGATCGAGGGAATCGCCGACCTGCGCGACGAGTCCGACCGTCACGGCATGCGCATCGTGATCGAGCTGCGGCGGGGCGAGGTGCCGGAGGTGGTGCTGAACAACCTCTACAAGCACACCCCGCTGCAGACGTCGTTCGGCATCATCGCCCTGGCCATCGTGGCCGGCCGCCCGCGGGTCCTGCCGCTGCTCGACCTCGTGGAGCAGTTCCTCGAGTTCCGCAGGGAAGTGGTCCGCCGCCGCACCGAGCACGATCTCGCCAAGGCGGAAGCGCGCATCCACATCCTGGAGGGGCTCAAGGTCGCACTCGACCATCTCGACGCGGTCATTGCCCTGATTCGCGCCTCGCGGAATCCCCCGGAGGCGCGGCGCGGCCTCGTCGAGCGCTTCTCGCTCACCGAGATCCAGGCCCAGGCGATCCTGGACATGCAGCTTCAGCGCCTCACCGGACTCGAGCGCGAGAAGATCATCGAGGAGCTGGCCCGGCTGGCCGAGACCATCCGGGAACTGCGGGCCATTCTCGAGAACGAGCCGCTCCTGCTGGGCATCGTCGTCGACGAGCTCAGGGAGGTGCGGGAGAAATACGGCGACGAGCGCCGCACCGAGATCATCGAGGGCGAGGACGGGGACTTCAGCATCGAGGACCTCATCGTCGACGAGGACGTCGTCATCACGGCCAGCAACACCGGGTACATCAAGCGAACCGCGGTGACGCAGTATCGGAACCAGCGCCGGGGAGGCAAGGGTCGGCTCGGCATGCGGACGCGGGAAGAGGACTTCCTGACGCACCTCTTCATCGCATCCACGCATGCCTACATCCTGATCTTCACGGACCGCGGACGCGTCTACCCCCTGAAGGTCCACCGGATTCCCGACGTCGGTCCGGCCGGGCGCGGCAAGGCCATCGCCAATCTCGTGGCCCTCGACCCGGAGGAGAGAATCGCCGCGCTGGAGACCCTCAGGGAGTTCCCCACCGAGCCCGGACACCACTTCGTCGCCATGGGAACGCGGCGGGGCGTGGTCAAGCGGGTCGATCTGAGCGCCTTTCGCCACGTGCGCTCCGGCGGCATCATCGCCATGGGGGTGGAGCCGGACGACGCGGTCGTCGGCGCCGAGCTGACCGACGGCGAGGGCGAGATCTTCATCGGCACCCGGGCGGGAATGGCCATCCGTTTCCCGCAGTCCGACGTGCGTTCGATGGGGCGCACGGCTCGCGGGGTCCGGGGCATTGCGCTCCGCGACGGAGACGAGGTGGTCGCGATGACGGTCGTCCGGCCCGGCGCCACGCTCCTGACCGTGACCGAGAACGGCTACGGCAAGCGGACCGAGCTCGGAGAATACCGCGTGCAATCGCGCG
>WTGR01000400.1 GCA_011523485.1 Acidobacteriota bacterium | reverse complement strand
TGTGCAACGTCGCCCCGAAGAGCCAGTCGTCGATGACCGCGATCTTGTTGTAGACCGCTTCGACGAAGGAGCTCTCGACCACCGCCGCGGAGAGCGCCCGCGTCTGTGGATCGGAGCACAGATCGTCGTCGGGATTCCGTTGGAGAAGACTCACGCCGGGGCCCGCCAATCGTCGCGCTCAGCGGTTCGCACCCGCCTCGCAAGGATGAAGAAAGCCTGCATGCTTGTCGATTGTTTACACGACTCCGGCGACTATACCCCGTCGCTCCGCGGGTCGCAAGGACCGGCGGCCGCAGGCTCCGTTGGCCGGCGGCGCGCCGGGACCGACACCGTGCGGCATTCGCTATAGTGGCCGGAAGTGCCGCCGGAAGCCCAATTCCTGACCACTGCCCAGCAAGTGCTGCTGACGACGCTGGTCGTGAAGCTCGCCGTCGTGGCGACGCTCTCCACCATGCTCGTCCGGTTCCGCCAGTTCCGCCGGATTCTGCTGACCGAGCAGCGCGCCTGGCGCGAGCGCCTCGTGTTCGCGTTCAGCCTCGGGATCCCCCTGCTCGGCGGCATCATCGCCCGGCTGGTGCTGGGCTACGACGCGGCGGATTTCTCGCTGGCCGGTCCGTTTCTCGCCGGCTTGATCGCCGGTCCGTACGCCGGCGCCATCGTCGGCGTGCTCGCCGGCACACCAGCCCTCCTCGGCGGCGAGGTGGCGGCGATGCCGTTCGCGGTGGGTTGCGGATTCGCCGGCGGCGGCCTGCGCGAAATGTGCCCCAAGGAGGCCATCTGGCACCTGTCGCCGTTGTTCTTCGCGGATCTGCACCGGCACGCGTGGCACCTGGTGCGGCGGTTCCGCATCGACTGGCTTCCGATTCTCGCGGCGGCGCCCGTCGGTCTGGAGGTGATTCGGCAGGGACTCGGCGTGCGCTTCGGCCTGGACGTCATCTTCCACTTCGAGATCGAGAATCTGTGGCTCGGGGTGCTGGTGATGCTGTCCACGGTCCTGAGCGTCGCCATTCCGATCAAGATCTGGAACACCGCGCGCATCGAGCATCGCCTGCAGGAACAGGAGAAGCTCCTGATGGCGGCGCGCGTCGACGCGCTGTCCAGCCAGATACATCCGCACTTCCTGTTCAACACCCTCACCTCGATCTCCTCGCTCATTCGCTCGCAGCCGGAAACCGCGCGGACGTTGATCCTGAAGCTCTCCGTCATGCTGCGGCGGATGCTGAGCACGCAGGAGCAGTTCGTCACCCTGCGGGAGGAGCTGGCCTCCATCAACGAGTACCTCGACATCGAAGCGGTCCGCTTCGGACCCACCCTGGTCGTGGAGCACCGCATCAGTCCCGACAGTCTCGATCTGATCATCCCCAGCATGGTGCTGCAGCCGCTGGTCGAGAACTCGATCAAGCACGGCATCGAGAAGAAGGTGGGCGGCGGGCGTATCATTGTCCGGAGCCGGCGCACGCGCGGCCACGGCATCATCGAGGTGCTGGACAACGGAGCGGGCATGGCCGACACCGATGTCGGGCGGAGCCGTGAAGGCGGGATCGGCCTGCGCAACGTCGACGAGCGGTTGCGCGTCATATACGGCGAGAACTATCCGTTGCGGCTGGAGAGCACGCCGGGGGAGGGAACGTGCGCGCGCATCGAGATCCCGGCATCGACCGCACCGCGGAGGGCGTCCGCCTGAGATGAGCATACGGACGGTCGTGGTCGACGACGAACGGCTCGCGAGAAACGAGCTCTGCTTCCAGCTCGAGCAGCTCGAGGACGTGGAGATCGTCGGGCAGGCGGGAGACGGCCTGCGGGCTCTCGAGGTCATCGACACGCTGCACCCGGATCTCGTGCTGCTCGACGTCCAGATGCCCGGCCGCACCGGTTTCGAAGTGGCGCGCGAGCTGGTGGATCGGGACGATACCCCGCGCGTGGTCTTCGTGACCGCATACGATCAGCATGCGATAGAGGCGTTCGAGGTGAACGCCGTCGACTACCTGCTGAAGCCGGTCGAGCCTGCGCGCCTCGCCCGCACGATCACGCGGGTACGGGAACTGGTGTCCCCGGCAAGGCAGCCCGGGGAGGGACGCCGGGGGTTGCGGGCCGACGAGCTCGAACGGATCGCGGACCTGGTCGCGCAGCGCCGCGGCCGGCGGGAGCCTATCGCCGTGAAGGCAGGCGAGCGGCTCGTGCTCGTGCAGCCGCGGGACATCGTGTTCGCATCGCTGGTGGACGACGTCATCACCGTCGTAACCGGTACACTGAACGGCGCCGCGAGCTGCCGGACGCTGGACGAGCTGCAGTCGCATCTCGACCCGGACGTCTTTTGGCGCGTCCACCGGTCGCACGTGGTGAACATCCACAAGATCAAGGAGATAGTCCCGTGGTTCAGCCGGAACTACATTCTGAAGATGAAGGACCCCAGGGGAACGGAGATACCGGTCAGCCGGTCGCAGACCAAGCGGTTGCGCGAGTACCTCAGCCTCTAGAACCCGGCGACTCGTTCGAGGGCCTGATCCGGCAGGACCCGGACGTCACGGCGGCGCAGACGCGGCGCCCACGCTACGAAGCGTTCCTCGTCCGCGCCGGCGAGGAACTGGTCGCGTGGCTCAAGACGTTGGCGTCGGCGGCCGTCTACGCCACGCTCATCGTCACCTTCGGGTTCCAGGTCGCGCGGGTCGAGGGCAAGAGCATGCAGCCCACGCTCGAGGACCAGGATCGCCTCATCGTCAACAAGGCCATCTACAAGTTCTTCGAGGACCCGCAGCCCGGCGACATCGTGATGCACTACTACCCCGTGGATCCCGACAAGTCGTTCGTCAAGCGGATCATCGCCGAGGCGGGGGATACCGTGCGCATCGAGGACGGCCAGGTCTACGTGAACGAGGTCCTCTTCCCCGTCGCCATTCCGCCCGAGTTCCGGAGCCGGGAGGACTACGGGCCCGAGGTCGTGCAGGACGCCTACTACTTCGTCATGGGCGACCACCGCAAGAGCAGCTCGGACAGCCGCACGTGGGGTCAGGTTCCGAAGAAGTACATCGTCGGAAAGGTGCAGCTCCGCTGGTGGCCGCTGACCGATGCAGAGCTTTTCTAGGAGATTGCGCCGCGGAACGCAACGCAGTGCGTTCTGCGGCGCAAGCCCTGGAGGGGGGGATGGGCCGAAACGCCGAGCCTGCGAGGCGTTTCGGGGCGCTAGCGCCGCCAAACCCGGCGCCACGGTCGCCGGCGCCTCCGATCGCCACCCAACCGTGCCTTGGCTGGGAGGGTCTACCCGTTTCTACGGCGCAGACTCGTTGTAAAGCCGCTCGATCGCGTCACTCCAACGCTGGGCGACCACGCGCCGCTTGACCTTGAGCGTCGGCGTCAACTCGCCGGTCGCGATGCCGAACTCGGCCGGCAGCAGCGCCGACCGCTTGATCTGCTCGTGTCGGGCCAGCCCCGCGTTGACCCGATCCACCACCTCGTCGAACAGCGCCACGACGTCCGGACGCTCCACGAGTTCCTCGCGGGACGCCCCCTCGGCTCCGGTGCGCGCGGCAAGCGCGGCGAAGTCGGGAACGAGCAGAGCGGAAACGTAAGGGCGCCGGTCGCCGATGAGCACCGCCTCGGCCACCAACGGCGAGCGCTTCAGCTCGGCCTCGATCGGATTCGGGGCGATGTTCTTTCCGCCCGCCGTCACGATCAGCTCCTTCTTCCGATCCAGAATCGTCAGGTAGCCGTCGTCGTCGAGGCTCCCGATGTCCCCCGTGCAGAACCACCCGTCACGCATCACCTCGGCCGTCGCCTCGGGCTTGCCGTAGTAGCCCTGCATGATGTTGGGGCCGCGGGCGAGGACCTCGCCGTCGGCCGCGATCTTGAGCTCCACGTTCCGTATCGCGGGCCCGACCGTGCCCAGTTTCGGGCGCTCGAGCGGATTCACCGTCAGCGTGGGCGACGTCTCGGTCAGTCCGTAGCCCTCCGCGACCGGAATCCCTATCGCGAAGAAGAACTCGGCGATCGGCGTCGACAGCGGTGCGCTCCCCGAGACGACGAACCGCAGGCGTCCGCCGAGACGCCCCCGGACCTTGGACAGCACGAGCCGCTCGGCCAGGCCGTGCTGCAGGCGCGCCGCCGGACCCGCGGAACGGCCGGCGAGCTGGGCGCGGGCCTGCTTCAGACCGCTGCCGACAGCCCAGCGGAAGAGCCGCTGACGCACGGCCGGCGCGCCGGCGACCGCCTCGTGAACCCGGGCGTGAAACTTCTCGTAGACGCGCGGCACACCGGTCATCACGGTCGGCTTCACGGCTCCGAGATCGCGTGCGATCGTGTCGAGCGACTCCGCGAAGGTCACGGTGGTGCCGTGGTAGAGATACATGAATACGACGGCCCGCTCGAAAGCATGGCTGAGCGGCAGGAACGACAGCGCTACGTCTTCGGAATCGACCCGCACCACGGCGCTGCCGTCCATGACGTTGCTCGCGACGTTGCCATGGGTGAGCATCACGCCCTTCGGCTCGCCGGTGGTTCCCGACGTGTAGATGATCGTCGCCAACTGGTCCGGCGTGATCGCCGCGGCGCGTTCCTTGTACTCCCTTCCCAGGCCGTCCTCCGCCATGAGGCGGCGGTGGCCGCGGCCGGTAGCGTCGGCGAGGCTCAGCTCCTCGCGACCGGAGGCTCCCCCGGACGCCGCCGGCTCGCCCTCCGGATCCATGATCACCAGGGCGGAAAGTTCCGGGAGCTCGTCCCAGACGGCGCGCACTTTGGCCGCCTGCGTTTCGTCGGCCACCACGACCACGCGGGCTCCCGAGTCGGCGAGGATGTAGCGCACCTGCGACTCGGGCAGGGTCGGATAGATCGGCGCGGTCACCGCCCCCGCGGTCAGCGCCGCCAGATCCGCGATGACCCACTCGGGACGACTGTCGGACAGAATCGCGACCCGGTCGCCCGGCTCCGCCCCCAGCGCGCCGAGACCGAGGCTGAAGTCGCGAATCCGGTCGAAGAACTCCTGGGTCGAGAGTTCCTCGACGTCATCCCCCCGGCAGCGGCGTACGAGCGCCGACTTGGGATGGCGTCCGACGAAGTGAAACGGCAGCGCCGCGAGTGTCCTGAGTTCATCGCTCATGGTTGTTTCGCCGGCCCGGGGCTGGCGGCTCCCGGCTTCCGCAACCGCGACGCCGTCAGACGGCGTTGAAGTCGCCCGACCGGCCTCCCGTCTTCTTCACGAGTCGTATGGAACCGATGACCATTCGCTTGTCTATCGCCTTGACCATATCGTATATGGTCAACGCGGCGACGGAAACCGCGGTCAGCGCCTCCATCTCCACGCCGGTCCGGCCCGCCGTGCGGACCCGCGCCTCGATCCGATAGCCGTCGTCGAGGGCCTGCAGCTCGACGGCGACCTGCGACAGCATGAGCGGATGGCACAGCGGTACGAGATCCGCGGTCTTCTTCGCCGCCATGACGCCCGCGAGGCGGGCCGCCTGGAGCGGATCGCCCTTGGCGACGCGTCCGTCGCGGATGGCCCGCAGCGCCGTCTCGCCGATGGCGATGTGACCGCGGGCCACCGCCTCGCGTTCGGTGACCGGCTTGCCTCCGACGTCGACCATGCGAACCCGGCCCGCATCGTCGACGTGGCTCAGCTTCGGTTCGTCCCGTCCGCTGTCGCGCTCCCCCATCGCATCTCCCGGAGGCCGATCAGTTTCTGGCGCCGCTTTCGAGACTGGCCAGATAGAACGACAGGCTCTCGAGCGAAACCGTGAGGTCCACGCTCTTCAGCTTGACGTCGGCCGGGACCCGCAACGCGCCGGGCGAGAAGTTCAGCACGGCCTTGATGCCGGCGTCGACCACCGTACCGACCACCCGCTGGGCCGATGCCGCGGGCACGGCGATGACCGCGATCGTGATGCCCTCGCGGTCCGCCACGCCGCGCAACTCCTGGATGTCGTAGATGCGCACGCCGCTGCGTGACTCCTGCCCCACCTTCTCACGCAGCGTGTCGAACAGCGCCACGATGCGGAAACCCTCCCGGCGAAAGCCGGGATAGTCCGCAAGCGCGAGCCCCAGATTGCCGGCGCCCATGATCGCCACCGCAAGCTTGCGATCCAGTCCCAGAATCACCTGGAGCTCGCGGCGCAGGTCCTTCACCACGTAGCCGACGCCCCGCACGCCGAGGTCGCCGAAATGCGCGAGATCCTTGCGGATCAGCGCGGCATTGAGACCGAACCGATCGGCGAGGACGGTCGACGAGACCGTGCGCACGCCCTTCTCGTCGAGCTCGTTCAGGAACCGAACGTACAGCGACAGCCTGTTCGTCGTCAGCTCGGAGATCTCGTCACGCATCGGCGTGTCCGGGGAGGACCGCGATTCTATGGCCCGCGGCGCGGCCGGTCAAGACCGGCCGGGTCCGCGATCCGCGTGCTAAGATGCGGAACATGTCTCAAGTGCAGTGGTGGCGGCGCACGGCCCGACTGGCGGCGGCGCTCTCCTGCGCGTTCGCCGTTCTCGCTCCAGGCGCCGGCGCGGCGCAGAGCCGGCGGGCGGCCACGCTCGACGCGATAGAAAGGCATCCCTTCTTTTTTCACGGGCAGGAGGTCATCCTCGTCGCGGACGCGTTCGCCGAGCAGGTGCTGACTTGGCTCGTCAGCGACGACGACAGCTCGCGCCTGCTCGCTTTCGACGTTCCTCCGCCTCCGGAAGGCACCCGCGAGCGGCTCGAGGTCATCGGCACGTTCTACGACGTCGGCCGCCTCGACGAGAGCGACCAGCGCCTCGCCGGCCTGCCGATCCGCAGGCTCTCGGAAGAGTTGCTGCGCAAGCGGTGGCCTGCAAGAGGAGAGTTGCCGTTGCTCGTCGCCACTTCTTCGCGCCCCGCGTCCAGGCCCTCCGCCACGACGCTTCGCAGCATCGTGCTCGACCCGGAACGGTACGTGGATCAGGGCGTCACGGTCATCGGCCGTTTCCGGGGCCGCAACCTCTACGGCGATCTGCCCGAGGCGCCGGACGAGAGCCGCTGGGACTTCGTTCTTCGGTCGGCGGACGCCGCGGCCTGGGTGGTCGGCAGGGAGCCGAGAGGAGACGGGTTCGAGCTCGACGTGCTGGCCCGCGTCGACACCGGCCGCTGGCTCGAGGTAACCGGCGCCGTTCGGGTGCAGGACGGCATGGTGCTCGTCGATGCGGGTGCTCTGGCGCTGGCCGAACCGATTCCCGACCGCCCCTCGCCGGCTGCGGTCGAGACGCGGCGGCTGCCGCCGCCGGAGGTCATCTTCAGCGCACCGCTGCCCGATGACGTGGACGTGCCGCAGGACACCACCGTGCGCGTTCAATTCTCCCGAGACATGGACCCGGAGTCGTTCGACGGGCAGGTTCGCGTAGCCTACGCCGGCCCCGGCGGCACCGGCATCGACGCCGGCGCCGCGGACATCCTGTTCGAGCTGGCATATCGCGGCCGGAACCGCGTGCTCGAGATACGCTTCGAGCACGAGCTGGAACGTTTTCGCAGCATCACCGTCGAATTGCTGGACGGAGTGCAGGCGAACGACGGCACGCCCCTGCCGCCCTGGACGCTGTCGTTCTTCATCGGCGGATAGCCTTCTTTCACGTCCGCGCCGGCCCGGAACGGCCGGCCAGCAGCGTCTCGATAGCCTGCCTGGTACGGTCGATGAGAGGGTTGCGATCCGCCAGCTCGAGGTCGTCCACCGGGATCGGCTTCCCGATCTGCACGCGCACGGTCACCGGCCTGATGACCGGGCTGCCCTTGCGCATGGCGGCGGCGGCCCCCTGCACGGCGACCGGCACGATGGGAGCCCGTCCCTTGATCGCCATGATGAACCCCCCTTTCTTGAAAGGGAGCAGGTGCCCCGTCCGGCTCCGCGTGCCCTCGGGGAAGATCATGAACGAGTCGCCCGCCGCGAGAGCCGCGGCGGCACGGTCTATCGCCCCTGAACTCTGGTCCCGGTTGCCGCGCTCTATCGGCACGAAACCCACGAGGTCGAAGGCGTTGCGGAGAACGGGCAGCGCCGCGCGGAGTTCCGCCTTGTAGAGGATCTTCAGCCGGGGGTGAATGGCGGAGAGGGCCATGTAGATGATGGGCGGTTCGAGATTGCTGCTGTGATTCGCGCAGTAGACCGCCCCCCGTCGGACCTGAACGTGGTCGCCGCCCGCCGCCGTGTAACGGATGCCGGCGGCCGAGAGTCCCAGACGCACGCCGCCGCGACCGAGCGCGTACAGGATTTCCGGCCGCCGAAGAACGTACGCCAGAAGCATGCCGATGGGCCCCAGGATCAGGACCCAGAGCAGCACGCTCAGGTACGCCGCCGCGGATCGAACGGTAGCGACGATGGTGCGGAGCAGTTCCGCCACGGGGTAGGAATTGCTACGGGCTTGCGGGAGTGACCTCGGCGACCTCGGGCGTTTCGTCCGCCTCGGACGCCTCGTCCGCCTCGGATGCCTTCGCCCTGGCCGCGCTCTCCTTGGCGAGTTGCCGCTCCCGGTTGGCGAGGCAACGCTCGAGCGCCTTCTCCACGCGCTCCTCGATCGCTTCGGACGGCTCGCTCACGACCTCGGATATCTCCGACACGACCAGGAACTTCGCACGGTCGAGCATCCGCTTCTCGCGAAACGAGAGGTTCTTCGACTGGCTGAGGTGATTCAGGCTCTTGAGGACGTCGACGACGTCGTACAGCGACCCCGTCCGCATCTTGTTGGAGTTGTCCTTGAAGCGGCCCTTCCAGTTCTGGTGACTGTCGATCTTTCCGTTGCCGAGCAGGGTGAAGAGCTTCTTGACCTCGTGATCCTCGATCGCGCGGCGCAAGCCGACATCCTCGACGTTGTCCACCGGCACCAGGACGGTCGTGTCGCTCGAAGCCATGCGCAACGAATAGAATCCGCACGTCGTGCCCATGATGGTCCGGGTCTCGATTCGCTCGACGATGCCGAGTCCCTGGTTGGGATAGATCACCTTGTCTCCGACCTCGAACTGCAACATGGCCCCCCCGGACGAATAAGGTGGACGGCAGCGCTGGACGGGCCTCTACTTGAGGCGGGCAAGCAGTATAGCCGATTCGAGCACGGCTGGCCAACCGGAAGTCGCGCAGGGGTGCACGACATCATTGTTAGATGAGCGTCAGGCGGCGTTTGCGGCACGTCG
>WTGR01000625.1 GCA_011523485.1 Acidobacteriota bacterium | reverse complement strand
GCTACCTGGGTCAGCAACTGAAACGTCCGCTCCGCCGCGCGGAAGTCGGCCACCTGCAACCCGGCGTCCGCCGAGACCACCCCGACGAGGGTCACGTTCGGGAAATCGTGCCCCTTGGCGATCATCTGCGTGCCCACGAGCACGTCGATGTCCCCTCTTCGAAAACGCGCCAGCAGCGAGGCCCCGGCGCCCCGGCGCCGCGCCGCGTCGCGGTCGAGACGGGCTACCGCGGCGCCGGGAAAACGGTCCGCGACGTCGCTCTCGATCCGTTCCGTGCCGAACCCGACGGTGTCCAGGTACGGCCCCGCGCAGTGGGCGCAGGTGGACGGCCGCGCCACCGAGTAGTTGCAGTAGTGGCAACGCACCCGGCCGGCCCCGCGGTGGAGCGTGAGCGCCACGCTGCAGTTCGGACACTCGAAGGTCCGCCCGCACTGGCGGCAGAGCACCGCCGACGCGAAGCCCCGCCGGTTCAGCAGGATCAGCGCCTGCTCCCCCCGCGCGAGCGTGCTCTCCAGCGCATCGGCGAGCGGCCGGCTCACCGCCACGTCCGCCCCGCCGTCGGCCACCTCCGAGCGCATGTCGACGATCCGCACCTCGGGCAGTGGCCGCCGGTGCACGCGCTCGGTCAACCGCAGGCAACGGTAGCGGCCGTTGCGGGCGTGGTGGAACGTCTCCAGGGAAGGCGTGGCCGAGCCGAGCACGACGAGCGCGCCCGCGCGCCGCGCGCGCACGATCGCGACGTTCCGCGCGTGGTAGCGCGGACTGTCCTCCTGCTTGTAGGACGTGTCGTGCTCTTCGTCCACCACCACCAGCCCGAGCGCGTCCAGCGGGGCGAACACCGCCGAGCGCGTGCCCACCACCACCGCGATCTCGCCGCGCCGGGCGCGATGCCACTGATCGTGCCGTGCGCCCGGAGAGAGCCCGCTGTGCTGTATGGCCACGCGATCGCCGAACGCGCCCCGGAGGGTCTCCGTCACCGACGGCGTCAACGCGATCTCCGGAACGAGCACCAGCACGCGGCGCCCGGCCGCCACCACCTGCCGGGCGAGTCGCAGGTACACCTCGGTCTTGCCGCTGCCGGTCACGCCGTGCAGCAGGGCGACGTGGAAAACGCGTTCCGCCGCCAGGGCCCCCAGCGTCTCGAGCGCGACCCGCTGCTCCGGCGTCGCCTCGACCGCCGCGCCGCCCTCCCTCGCCTCCGCCTCCGCGGCGCCCCCGGACGCGAAAGGGTCGCGTTCGACCTGCCGGGAATCGACCGCCACCAGGCCGCGTTGGCGCAGGCGGGCCACCGTCGTCGACGGCACGCCGTCCCGGCGCAGCCGCGCCGCCGCGATCCCGCCGGACACGGCGGCGAGCCGGTGCAGCGCCGCGCGTTGCTTCGGCCCGAGCCGGCCCGCCGTCCCGGCCAGCAGCGCATCGCGGCCCGCCGCCGTGACGCGGACGACCCGTTCGGTCCGAAATCCACCGCCGCCTTCGAACGCCGACAGCGCGAGCGGCGGCATGGCGGCGGCCAGCGATTCGCCGGGCCCGCAAGCGTAGTAGTCCGCCACCCACAGGGCGAGGTCGACCACCTCCGGCGGCAGATAGGGCTCCGGATCCAGAGACTCCAGCAGATCGCGCAGCTCCACCGGCGCCGCAGGTACGACGCCGCCGTCCGGCGCCGCGGGATCGGGAACCACGCACCCCGTCACCACGCGCCGGCCGAGGGGCACGCGCACGCGACCGCCCACCGGCGGCGCCGGCATGCCGTCCGGCACCCGGTAGCTCAGCGCCGGCAGCGCGGGTACCGGGACCGCGACCGTCACGAGCACGGGCATCAGTCGTCGCGGAGGAGCGAGCGGACCCGCTTCATGTCCTCCCAGACGTCCCGCTTCCGGTCGGGGCTCCGCAGCAGGAACGCGGGGTGGAAGGTCGGGATCAGCTTCGCGCCGCGGCACGCGTAGACGCGTCCGCGCGCCCGGGAGATGGGCAGCCGCTCGTCGTCGAGCAGCGTGCGGACCGCGAACGAGCCGAGAGCGACGATGACGCGCGGTGCGACGGCGTCGATCTGCGCGAAGAGGAAGGGACGGCAGGTCTCGACCTCGTCCCGTTCGGGATTGCGGTTCTGCGGCGGGCGGCACTTGATGACGTTCGCGATGTAGACATCCTCCCGGCGCAGGTCGATGGCTTCGATGATCCTCGTCAGCAATTGCCCCGCCCGCCCCACGAAAGGC
>WTGR01000174.1 GCA_011523485.1 Acidobacteriota bacterium | reverse complement strand
GGGTGTCGCCCTCCCAGTGCCCGCGCGAGTCGCCCCACCACTGGCGAACATGGTCCGGGAGATGCGGGCTGCCGTTCATGACGATGTTCCGCTGGAAGCCCTGTCCCTGGCCGACGTCGTAGAAGATCGAGATCCCGCCCGGGGTTTGCACGATGCGCCGGAAGCTGCCGCCGAACGCCGTTCCGAACTCGGGAATCTGCCCGGCCATGCACCGATCCCCGAGCGCCCCGTCCTCGGGATGGTCGTGTCGGTTCATCCGGGTCGTGTTGTACCGGGGAGGCAGCTCCGACCGCCGGGGCGAAGGGGTCGGGTCGTATGCGCCCCCGGCGCATTGCGGGAGCTCGTTCCGGCAGGTCTCGGTGGAGCGGAGCAGCTCGAGGCGGAACTCGCGCTCGGCCGCGGCGCGCGCCTGCGCCTCCTCGGTCAGCGGTGGAATGCGGCCGTTCGGCGGATCGACGATCAGGGAAGTGCGCCGGCCCATGTGCTTGAACGAGAGGAACGCATCGCTGTACGCCCCGGCGACGTCCCGCTCGCTCCCCCGCTCGTCGCGACGGTCGCCGTCCGCTTGCTGCTGGCTGTCGAGGGCCGCCGCGCGGCGCCCGTCGATCTCGGCGTACTCCTCGTCCGTCAGGAGCTCGCGGTTCCCATAGCGCTCCGGCCGCTCGAGCGGCGTGTCGAACTCCTCGGTCCAGATTCCCTGGAGATCGGGCTCGCCCCAGGGCGTGCGCGGCGACGTTCCGGCCTGGGAGGCGGTCTGCCCCACGAGGGCGACCCCAATCGCCGCCGACAGCCCTACGAAGATTGCGAAGACCGCACTTGCCAGCCGGACGTACTCGCGCACGCGCATTTGGCGCCTCCTACCCGAGCAGGGTCGATCAATCGATCATCAGACTACTGCAAACGCGAAGCCGGCGTTCAGGACGCCGCTTCGACCGTGCCGCCGCGCGACTCGAACGCGTCGAGGACCGGCTGGAGGGCCGCGCGGAAATCGTCGCGCGCGAGCCAGACCGTCTCTCGCAGCCGGACCCGGCGGGCCCGCGCCGACTGCGCGGCGAACCGGGCGAGCAGGGCCGCGGTCGATCCGTTCATCCGCGCCTCGACGAACGTCATGTACAGCCGTTCGCACGAGACCTCCAGGGTCCGCGCGCGGCCCCGCCCGAGCAGGATGAAGTCCCGGCGGTTCATCGGCGCACCCGCGACCAGCCGGCGCAGCCCCCCCCCACCGTCGCCCGCAACCGCCTCGCCACGGTTACTCGCTTCCCCCGGTGCAGTTACCGGCCACCGCCGCCCGCAACCCGCTCGCCACGGTCACCCGCTGGCCGCCAACGAGAGCAGCGTCCGGCGCACCAGATTCTCGACCAGCGGAACCTTGTAGCGGTTCTTCGACAGCGGCCGGGCGCCGTCGACGGCCAGCCGCCCCGCCTCGGCCGCGAGCGCGTCGGTCACCGGCTCTCCCGCCAGCAGCTCCTCGACCGCCGCGACCCGCCACGGAACGGGGGCGACGCCGCCGAGCACGACGCCCGCGCGCCGGACGCGGCCGCCGTCCATGTGCAGCGCGAGCGCCACGCTGACGACGGCGTGGGTCCACGCTTCCCGGTCGAGCACCTTGGCGTAGGTGCTCCGGAGGCCGGGCGCGGCCGGAATCGAGACGCCGGCCAGTATCTCGTTCGGCTCGAGCACGTTCTCCCGCGCCACGTCCACGCGCGGCAGCGTGAAGAACTCGCCGGCCGGCACGACCCGCTCCCCGCCGGGGCCGACCAGGCGGAACCGGGCGTCGAGGGCCACCAGTGCCGGGGCGGTGTCCGACGGATGGACGATGTAGCTGGGGGCGCCGCCGAAGATGGCGTTGAACTGGTTCTCGCCCGTCCGGGAATAGCAGCGGTTGCCGCCGTGCTTGTAGCAGGGGAACTTCTGGCGGAAGTACCAGCACCACGGCCGCTGGCAGAGGTTGCCGGCCAGGGTGGCGACGTTGCGGATCTGGGGCGTTGCCGCCGACCCTGCCGCCTCGGCGAGCACGCGGCAGCGGGAGGCCACCTCCGGATGGGTGCTCAGCCGGGTCAGCGTCACCAGCCCGCCGACGCGCAACCCCGCGGGTCCCGCGACGATGGCGTCCAGGCCGTCCGTAGCCGCTATCGTCCGGAGATTCACCAGCAAGTCGGGGGAGACCAGGTCGTCCTTGATCATCCCGAGCAGGTCGCTGCCGCCGCCGACCGCGG
>WTGR01000219.1 GCA_011523485.1 Acidobacteriota bacterium | reverse complement strand
AGAACAACCCGAGCCGGGTGTTCTCGCGGCTGTTCGGCGACGGCGACACCACCGACCCGGCGGTGCGGGCGGTTCGCGCGCGGCAGAACCGGAGCCTCCTCGACTTCGTCCGTGACGACGCGGCGCGCCTGCGCACCACGCTGGGCGCCGGCGACCGGCGCAAGCTGGGCGACTACCTGGACTCGGTGCGCGAGGTGGAGCGCCGCATCCGGAACGCGCGCTACGACGGCGTCGACCTGCCGGTGCTCGACCGCCCCGACGGCATCCCGCCGACCTTCGAGGAGCACGTCCGGCTGATGTCGGATCTGGTCACCATCGCGTTCCAGGCCGACCTGACGCGGGTGGTCACGTTGATGTACAGCCGCGAGGGAGGCAACCGGACCTACCGCTCCATCGGGGTCCCGGACGCCCACCACGGGCTGTCGCACCACCAGAACGACCCCGAGAAGATGGCCCGGCTGGCGATGATCGACCGCCACCACGTGTCGATGCTGGCCTACTTCCTCGGGAAGCTGCGGGACGCGCAGGACGAGACCGGATCGCTGCTCGACCACTCGATGGTCGTCTACGGCAGCAGCCTGAGCGACTCGAACGCGCACACGCACGACGACCTGCCGACGCTGCTGGCCGGCGGCGGCAGCGGCAAGCTGCACGGCGGGCGCCACCTGCGCTACGCCGACGGCACGCCGATGACGAACCTGTTCCTGACGATGCTCGACCGCCTCAAGGTGTATCGGGAGCAGATCGGCGACAGCACGGGCCGGATTGCACACCTGAGCGAGCTGTAGGCGCGAGTTCGCCAGCCGCTGGAACTGCAAGTCTTCGCCGAGTCCGGGCGCGCTGTGGAATCTACGGCGCAGCGCATGCGAAGCTCGCGGCGTCGTTTGGATCCCCCGCCCCGTCGTGTACCGCGACCTGCGGATACGGGCACAGCGGCCGCGTCATGGTCGGCTGCCCATCCTGGCCGAGCTTCGACGCCAGCAGACGCTCCGGCGCACTGCCCTCCTCGACCCAGGCCCGGATGGCCTCCACCCAGTCGACGCGGTCGGGGCCGGGGCCGCCGGCGCAGTGGAGCACGCCCGGCAGCATGTAGAGCCGCGCGTAGTCGCGGGCCGCGGGGTCGCCCGCCTTGAGACGCTCGTAGTAGTCGATGGTGCCGAGCGGCGCGAGGGCCAGGTCGGACCAGCCGGTCCAGTAGATGATCTTCCCGCCGTTGTCCCGGAAGGCGCTCAGATCGGTGTCCGTGGCGTTGAGGATGGCCGCCGTCTCGGCGACGTCCTCCTTCCAGGTCGAGAAACCGTACTGCGTGTAGTCCCAGTCGGGATCGTCGAAGACGAAGTACTTGAACAGCTCGGTCCCGAAGCCGTACTGCGCGTTGGGAATCCCGGCGGCCCGCCGTTGCGGGGAGCCGACCACCCACGAATCCCAGCCGCCGCCGTCGTTCTCGCCGCCGTAGTTGAAGCCGTGGTAGATCGACTCGCCGTTCGCGGTCGGGCCGTCGTAGACGGTGTTGATGGCCGCGAGCTGCGCTTCGGTCACGCAACCGTCGGCGGGGCGGTCGCCCGCGCAGCGCGGCAGGTCCTCCGGCTCGAAATCGCACCGGCGGGGGTCGTCGAGCACGCCGTCCTCGACCCCGTCGCCCGCGTCGCAGGCGGCGAGGATGCTAGACCCGAGCAGTTCGAGGGCGGCCGGGGTGAGCACCGGATCGTCGATGTCGCCGTCGGGATAGATCGCCTGCTGGTTCTGCACGAAGCCGGCGGTGATGCCGGTCCAGTCGTAGGCCGGCGCCGCGGCCACGATGCCGTCGAAGTCCTCCGGATAGCGCTGCGACTCCATCATCGCCTGGCCGCCGCCGCGCGAGCAGCCGACGAAGTAGGAGTAGTCGGCGGGGCGTTCGTAGTAGTGGCCGATGATCGACTTCGCCGCTTCCGCGGTCAGGTGGACGGCGCGGTGGCCGAAGTTCTCCTGCCGCTGCGGATGATCGAGGGCCCAGCTCGCCTCGATGCCGCTGCCGGTATGTCCCGTGTCGGTCCCCACCGTCGCGTAGCCGCGCTGCAGGGGGCTTCCGCCGTGCGCGTAGAGCGTGCGCGCCTGGTTCTGGACGCTGCCGACGAAGCCGCCGCCGCCGCCCATCAGGAACCGTCCGTTCCACTCGTCGGGCAGCAGCAGCTCGAAGTCGATCTCCGTCTCGATGGTCCCGTTCACCCTGCAGTGCGC
>WTGR01000242.1 GCA_011523485.1 Acidobacteriota bacterium | reverse complement strand
GAATGGCGCCTGCTGACGGGCGATCCGGTCGACGGAGTCACGACGAGATCGTGACGTCGGCGTAGTGTGCGCTCGTCGTGACTCCGTCGACCGGATCGCCCGTCAGCAGGCGCCATTCCGAGGGCGCCGTGGTCTTCGCCGCCCGCTCCGAGAATTGCCGCTCGGCCGCCTCGGCAAGCGAACGCTGTTCCGTATCCAGCCTCTTGTAGACCTCCGTTGAGAGCTCGAAGCTCGCAAAGCCCGGGACGACGAGACGAGGCAGCACGTAGACGCCGGTGACCCTGCCTCCGTGCCGTTCGGCCAGTTCGATCGCGGCCTCGAGCCTTGTCGGCGAACGATCGTCCTGAGCCAGGTGCACGACGATGTCCTTGTACGCCATGGTCAAGCCTCCTTCTCCGCCCCGGCCCGTGCGTGACCGAGCCACGGAGCGCAAGTCAGTCTAACAAAGAGGCCACGGGCGCGTTATGACATGGGTCATGCAGGCTCTCAGTGCGCCATCAGGACCGGCACGGTCGTCTCGCGCAGGATGTCGCGGGTAACCCCGCCGAACAGCCTCTCGCGCCAGCGGCGGTGGCCGTAGCCGCCCATGACCAGGAGGCCGATCCCGCAATCGCCGATCTCGGAGAGCAGAGTATCGCCGATGTGGATGCCGAAGGTGGTCCTCGTGTGCCGGGCCTCGACCCTGACCCCATGGTGCGCCAGATGCGCGCTGACGTCGGCCCCGGGGGTATGTTTGCCGTCGTCCACATCCACGCCGAAGACGATCACCTTGCGTGCCTGCTGCAGGAGCGGCAGCGCGTCCGCGAGCGCGCGCGTCGCCTCGCGGGAGCCGTTCCAGGCAAGCATCGCGGTCGGCGCGGTAGCGTGGCACGAGCCGGTGTAGGGCCAGACAAGGACGGGGCCGCCGGCCTCCAGCACCACTCTGTCCGCCAGTCCTCGGGGAATGCCGTCCTCGTCGGGGTCGGTCTGGCCGACAATGGTGATGTCGGCGTAGTGCGCACTCGTGACGATTGCATCCACCGGGTCGCCCAACATGCGGCGCCACTCGCAGGGCGCCCGTGTCCTCGCCGACCGTTCGGCGAACTGCGCCTCGGCCTCCTCGGCAAACGTGCGCTCTTCCGTATCCAGCCGCTTCAGGACCTCCGGCGGGAGTTCGCAACGGACGAACCCGGGAATCCTGCGGGGGGTCGATACATAGACGCCGGTCACCCTGCCGTCTTGACTCTCGGCCAGCTCGATTGCGGCATCGAGCCGCGCTGCCGATCGCCTGTCCTTTCCGAGATGCACAACGATGTCCTTGTACTCCATGTCCGCTCTCCTTCATCCCACGACTCGCCCGCAGGCGAGGCGGTCTCTCGGTCGGATCGCAAGTCCGTTCAGCAGCGTCTGTCTGTCCATTCCAGGTGCTCCGGCAGGACCGGAGGGGTGTCCGACGAGGCGCATGCCCTCTCGATCTGGGTGTCCGAGAGGTCGTAGGACCCGCTGAGCCGGGCCCCGCCGATGTCCGCGCCGTCGAACAGCGCTCCCTGAAGCTCCGTGTCGCTGAAGTTGGCGTTGGTAAGGTCGGCGCCGGCAAAGTTCGTATAGGCGCCGTTGGCCGAGGTCACGATCGCGCCCGCCAGGTGAGCTTCCGAGAAGTTGGCGACGAGCAGCTCGGCTCCCTTCAGGTTAACCTTTTCCATGTACGCGTCATGGAACACGGCACCGACGAGATCGGCCTCGCCGAGGTCGGACTCGCAGAGATCCGCGTCGGTCAGATCCGCGCGAATGAAGACCGCGCCTCTGAGGTTCGCGCCGCGCAGATCGGCCCCGACGAGGTCCGCCTCGACGAAGATTGCGTTGCTCAGATCGGCTCGCCTGAAGTTGGCGCCGGCCAGCTTCGCCCCGCTGAGGTCGGCGCCGCTGAGGTCGATTTCCTCCATGGCGACCCCGTCGCGCGCCAGCGCCTCCACGCTGGGCTTCAGCGCCTTCGCCCCCCTGCCGTCCGGCAGCGCGTGCGTGCGCGCGATCATCGCCAGGAGTGTCGCTTCGCGAACGCTGCGATCGATCTGCCGCTTTTCCATGTCGATGGTCACGCCGTAGACGCCCATGCCGAACAGCACGACGGCGGAGAATTGCAGCAGGAATCGGAAGCTGGCGACGTGGCTGACCAGATAGTAGAACCAGCAGAGAACGTATTCGAGGCTATCGAAAATACTTATGGGGAACGATCTAACGC
>WTGR01000670.1 GCA_011523485.1 Acidobacteriota bacterium | reverse complement strand
TGTAAAGCAGCACGTAGTGGTGGTGGACGATCTCGCGACAGAGGCCACGCCAGTAGCGGCGGAATCCCCGCCCTCCCTTGAACGGCCCGATATCGCGCACGGGAATCTCAAGGCGCCTCGTGGGCCCTTCCGCCAGAACGTTCACTTCACGGAAGCCCACGTCTTCGGCCAGCGCCGCCAGGTCGTCGATGACCAGCTCGTTCTCCAGCACGTTCGTGGTCGCGGTCTCTGCCAGGCTGGTCGGACTCGAGGCGTGACCTCTTCCCGGTTCCGACATCGCCACGATACCTTCCGCGGTCAGCACGCGATGCATCTCGGTGAGCACGACCCGCTGGTTCGGGACGTGGTGGAAGGCGTCGTACACCACGATGCGATCGCACGAGGCGTCCTCCAACGGCAGCGTGTATCCGTCGTACGGCAGGAACTGCGGGTCGAGCGACCAGTTCGTGCGCGGATCCCGCTCGAACGACCGCCGGCCGACCGCCAGCGCCGTTTCGGAGACATCGATCGAGATCGTGCGGCACCCGAAGCGGTTCAGAAAGTGCGACAGCCAGCACGAACCGGCCCCGAACTCCACGACCGTGTCCCCTGGCCGCAGCCTGGCTCCCGCGACGAGGACGCCGACGGCAATCATGTGCGCGGCGAAGTCCGGGGTGTCGCTGAAGGGCTTGTCGAGGAGATACTGCGGATCCGGATACTCCGCGTAGTAGCGTTCCGCGGCCCGGTTGTACTCCTCCGTGCGCCGGACGAGATCCCGTTGCTCGATGGCCGACCCCCGTCCGGACGGGAGTCGGAACGGCAACAGGGCGAAATGGAAGATCGGCCTCCACGCCGCGTGCACGGCGCGCCGCAGACCAGGGCACCGTCGGAACGCCGAGATTGCTGCGGCGCGCAGCGGTCGAATCATGGGGGATCAGGGTCGTCCCGCCGAGCTCCCGCCTGCCGGCCGCAGCACCGTCGTGGACTCGGTCACCGAGTCGATCTTGGCCCGCGAGAAGAAGATCGGGAAGTAGCGGTCGCGCGCCCAGACCTCGAACAGGTCGCGGTAGTGCGGGCTGTCGGGGTCGCCGCCCTGCCCCGGGGTGTTCAGTCCCACCGAGTTGTCCCAGTTCGCGGTGTCCGCGATGATCATGAACGACGCGCCGGAGGTCTGGTTGTCCCCGCCCCCGGTGTTGTGGACGGTGCCGCCGTAGCCGCCGCGCGGGAACGGGCCGACGTCGAGCCGACGCCGCAGGTCGGCGTTCACCGCCGCGCTCATCGGGTGGCGGATGAGGGCGTGCTTGAACCGCTCGCCGCCGTACTTCCAGGTGGTCATGTCGGCGCCGCCGAAGCGGTCGCGGAGGCCGGCGAGGGCGGCGTCGAGCGTCTCGCGCAGGAGGGCGTCGCGGCCGGCGAGCGGGTCCTCGCCGAAGCGCCCGTCCGGCGCGGTCAACCAGTCGATCATCCGTTTCGTGTTGACGGCCCGGACGTAGTCGCGGGCGGCGGCGGGAACCACCGTGCGGTGCACGGCCGTGCGCAGCTCGCGCTCCCAGCTCACGTAGATCGCGGCCTCGACCGATTCCTTGTCGAGCACGGCGTCCCAGCCGAGCAGCATCCGCCGTGCGCGGTCGGCCCGCCCGTCGAGCCCCGGCAGGTCGTCCAGCAGCTTCACGAGGTTGCGTGCGGCAACCGACAGCTCGTCCATCATGAGCTGCATGTTGTCGACCACCGTCATGTGCCGGGCGTTGGCCAGCACCTCCTCCACCCGCGCCGCGCGCATCTGATCGCCCCACGTATAGTGCAGCGCCTCCCAGTGCGGGTAGCGCCCGGGAACGTCGAGCAGCGTGTAGTTGTTCGCCGTCCCGAAGAAGCCTTTCGGCGGGTTGACGACGCTGGGCAGCGCCTTGATCGGCAGGAACCCGTCCCACTCGTAGCGTCCGTCCCCCGGCACCGGCACGAGACCGCTGTGGTTCGGCCGGATCGGCGACACCCCCACCGCCTGGTAGCCGATGTTCCCCGCCCGGTCCGCCCAGACCATGTTCTCCGACGGGATGCGGCTGTAGTTGCACGCCTCGACGAACTCCTCCCAGGTCGTCGCCTGGTCCATGCGCAGGCTCGCGAGGTACGGGGCCGAGCCGTAGTCCAGCCAGGCCGCCGCCACCGCGTACGCCACGTGGTTGTCCGCATCCTCGAAGACGACGGGCCCGTGGCGCGTGTACTTGAGCTCGACCTCCACGTCG
>WTGR01000043.1 GCA_011523485.1 Acidobacteriota bacterium | reverse complement strand
CCGGGAACCGCTACCCCCAACGCCTACCGCCACCGCGCCAGTCGTCGACTCTACCGCTTCCATGACGCTGCCGAGACGCCGCGGATGGTCGC
Organism: Acidobacteriota bacterium; assembly: GCA_011523485.1. The sequence goes on along the minus strand of WTGR01000043.1, from coordinate 2,128 downwards.
GGCGCCGGTTGCGGCGGCAGCAGGGGGTCATGGGGCTGCGGGCGCGGCGTATCGCCGCTGACCATCCCGCCCTGATTCCGGGTGTGCCAGGGGGCGTCGTCCCGATCGCGCGCCAGCGCGGCGAACTCGGGTCGCGCGGGACTGCGGAGCGCGGTGGCCCCCGACCTCACCGGTTCGGCGGCTTCGCCATGCGGTAGCCGACGCCGCGCTGGTTCAGCAGGTAGGCGGGGCTGGACGCGCTCTCGCCGAGCTTGCGCCGCAGGTTCCTGACGAAGTTGCGCACGAGGTTCGGGTTGGCGTTCTCCCGCTTGGCCCATACCCGCCGCAGCAGCGTCTCGAACGTCACGACCCGTCCCGCGTCGAGCGAGAGCACGCGCAGCAGCTCGTACTCCGTGGCGGTGAGTTCGACCGCCTCTCCGCCAACCGTCACCCGGCGCTGCGCGTAGTCGATGGCGAGGTCTCCGACCACGAACGGCTCGGGCTCCTCGCGGCGCCGGAGCGCCGCCCGGACCCGGGCCACCAGCTCGGTCGGCGAGAAGGGCTTGACGAGGTAGTCGGCCGCACCCGCCTCGAGCGCCTTGGCGACGGTCTCGTCGCGGCGGTAGCCGGAGATGAAGATGACGGGCATGTCGGCGAGCTCGGGGACCTGCCCCATCAGCTCGATGCCGTCGGCGTCGGGCAGCATCAGGTCGAGCAGCACCAGGCGCGGCCTCTCGGTCCGGATGATGCGCGGCAGGTCGTGCGCCGCGCCGGTCACCAGCGGAGCGTAGCCGGCTTCGGAGAGCGCGTCGCGGACGAAGCGCAGCGCCCGCGGGTCGTCGTCGACCACCAGGATGCGCGGCGGCTCGCCGGGCTCCGGCGCGGGCGCCGCGCCGGCAGCGCGATCCGCCGCCGCCGCGCCGGCGTCGCCGGCCACCGGCAGGGTGAAGGTGAACGTAGCGCCGCGGCCGGGGCCGGGGCTCTCGGCCCGGATGCGTCCGCCGTGCGCCTCGACGAGCCCCTTCGAGATGGCGAGCCCGAGGCCGTGGCCCGCCGTCGCGCCCGGCCTGCCGCCGGCGTGCTTGCTGAACAGGTGCGGCAGCAGCTCGGGCGCCACCCCGCTCCCCTCGTCGGAGACCGAGACGGCGACGTGCGCGTCCTCGCGCACGGCCCCCACCCGGATCGGGGTCGACTCGGGCGCGTGCCTCGCGGCGTTGGCGAACAGGTTGCTGAGGACCTGCACGATGCGCCGGCGGTCGGCCATCACCGGGGGCAGCTCCGCCGGGAGGTCGACGAGGACGGCGTGCCGGGCGCCGCCGCTCAGGAACGTGCTGCGCGCCCGCTCGATCAGCGCGGCCAACTCCGAGGGTTCCGCCGCGACCGAGAGCGTGCCCGCGTCGATGCGTCCCGCGTCGAGCAGGTCGCGGATGAGGCCGCGCATGTGGCCGGCCTGCTCGGCGATGATGCGGAAGAACTCGCGGGTCTCGGCCGGGTCGAGCTCGGCCGCCTCCTCCAGCCCCGCGTCGGCCGAGCCCTTGATGGCGAGCAGCGGGGCGCGCAGCTCGTGGCCCACAAGGCCCAGGAACTCGGTCCGCATCCGCTCGATCTCGTCGAGCGGCGCCAGGTCCTGCATGGTCACTACCACCGAGCCGATCTCGCCGCCTTCGGCGCGGATCGGCGTGGCGTTGATCAGCGTCCTGACGCTGCGCCCGTCCGGGACCGACAGGACCACCTCCTCCGCGCGCACCGTCTCGCCGGTGCCGAGCGTCTGCTCCAGCGGAATCTCGGCCAGCGACACCTCCCGGCCGTCGGCGCGGCGGACCGAGATGACCTCCAGGAGGTGCTCGGGCGGACGGCCGGGCGTCCGCAGGCTCTCGACGATGCGCCGGGCCTCGCGGTTGAACGAGATCGGCCGGCCGGCGCGGGCGTCCATGACGACGACGCCGACCGGCGAGGTCTCGACCAGGGCTTCGAGGTCGGCCCGCGCGCGCCGCTCGCCGCGGTGCGTCCGCGCGTTGGTGATCGCGGCGGCGGCCTGGGAGGCGAACAGCGTCAGCACCTCCTCGTCGTCGCCGGTGAACTCCCCGCCGTCGCCCTTCTCGGCGAGGAAGAAGTGGCCGACGTCGGCGCCCCGGTGGCGCATCGGCGT
>WTGR01000364.1 GCA_011523485.1 Acidobacteriota bacterium | reverse complement strand
TGCAGGTCGACGTCGACGGCTGCACCGTGACCGGCGCGGCCCACGGCGATCTCTCGTCCGAGAAGGTCTATGTGCGCTTCCGCACCATGACCTGCGCCGGGCCCGAGCCCGGCACCGTCATCGAGACCGACGTCGCCGGGTTCGTCGCCGGCTCCGGCAAGACCGGGGTGCGCGGCCCCGTCGTGAGCCGCGAGGGGGCGCTGGTCGAGAAGGCGTTCCTCGCCGGGGTGGTCTCCGGCCTCGGCCAGGGCGTGTCGCAGGCGTTCCAGCCGCAGGCGGTCGCGACCGGTACGGGCGCGGCGGTGGCCAACACCGGGCTCGGCGACATCGGGCGGGCCGGCCTTGGCGCCGGGGCGTCGAGCGCCGGGCAGAAAGTGGCCGACTACATGATCCGCCGCGCCGAACAGTACCAGCCGGTGATCCAGCTCCAGGCCGGGACGAGGGTGACGCTGGTGTTCCTGGAGGGCGCCCGCATCGACGGCCGCGCGCCGGCGCGCACCCAGACCGCACAGAAAGGACAGTGAGATGACGCATGCAACGAAACGCGCCGCGCGCCAGGCGGCATTCCCGGTGGCCGCACTCGCCGGGCTACTTCTCGCCGGCTGCTCGTCGGGCCATATCGGCGAGTCCTGGCAGTGCCCGCTCGCCGAGGGCGGGACCTGCGACAGCGTCGCCGCCGCCGATCCCGCGGTGCCGGTCCCCGCCGCATCGGGCGGGACGGTCCTGCGGGAGCCGCTCTGGCGGGAGCGGACCGCGGAGCGAAACATCCCTCCGGCTCGGGAGCCTGCCTGCGCCGCGGAGTGCGGGGACGGATTCGATCCGTTCGCCTGGCTGGCGCGGCTGTTCGGAGCGGAGGCGGTCGACGGCGAAGCGCGGCCGGCCGGGGGGTCGACAGGGTCGTCCTCCGCGACGGCGGCGCAGCTTTCGGAAGCGGTGCCGGGCGAGGACGCCCCGGCGCCCGCCGCCGCGCGGACCGAAGAACCGGCAACCGCCACCCTCCCGGCGGAACCGGAACGGTCCGAACCGGAAGCGGGGCAACAGGCCCCGGCCGCCGGCGATCTCCGCACCGAAGAAATCGTCGCGCGCATCTGGATCGCGCCCTTCGTCGACGCCGACGGGGTCTACCGAGAGGCGAGCCACGTCCGGGTCGTGCTGGAGCCGGCGGGCTGGAGGCTCCCCTGATGTCCTCCGGGATCGGCCGTCTGCTCGAACTCTTCGAGGGACCGGAGGCGCCGGGTCCCTGGACGCCGCCCGGCATGCCGGCCGCGCTCCATTCCCTGCTGCCCTGGCGCGCCTTCGACGAATCGAGCGAGCTCTACGTCAACGCGGCGAGCACGGGGTTCGTCGTTGAGATGCCGCCCTTCGCCGGCATCGACGCCGAGACCCTCGGCGCGCTCGCGGGCACGCTGGCCGACGCGGCGCCCGAGCGCTGCACCGTGCAGATCGTCCACTGGGCGAGCCCGCGCTTCGGCGCGGCGGCGCGGAGCTGGGCGGAACCGCGTTCGGAGGCCGGGCGCGCGCTGGCGCGGATGAGCGCCAGGCGCGCCGATCTCCTCGCCCCCGGCGGCTGGCGTCGGCTGCATGCGGGCGGCCCGCCTTTCACGCTGTCCGACTACCGGGTGTTCGTGACCGGCAGTCTCGCCGGCGGGCCGGGTCCGGCCACCGAGACTCCGCTCGGCGCCTTCCGCCGCGCGCTCGAAGGCACGCTCGCCTCCGCCGGGGCGCAGACCCGTCGGCTGGAGCCGGACGCGCTGCTCTCGCTCGCGGCGGAGCTGGTGAGTCCCGACATCGGCGGATACCGCGACGGCGGCGCGGAGCGCCCGCCCAGGCGCTGGGCGCCGCGCGACCCCCTGCACGAACAGTGCATCGCACCCGGACGCGCGGTCACGGTCCATCCCACGGGGCTTGCCTTCCATCACCCGGACGGATCCGACATCGCCGTGCGGGTGCTCTCGGCCGTCGCCTTCCCCGAGGTCTGGCCGGGCTGGCGCGGCAACGCGCTGATCGGCGATTTCCACCGCGACTTCCTCCAGCCCGGCTGCCCGGTGCTGACCTGCCTCACCGTCGTCACCGGCGACGAGGCGGCCGGCGAGAAGGCGTTTCTCAAGTCGGCGCGCGCGACCCAGCAGGCGGGCACCGGGATCGCCAAGTATCTCCCTGGCCTGCCCGAGAAGGCGCGCGACTGGCAGGCGGTGACCGACCGCATCAAGGACGGCGAGA
>WTGR01000248.1 GCA_011523485.1 Acidobacteriota bacterium | reverse complement strand
TCGTAGAGCAGCTTCGTCCAGTTGTAGACGAGCTCGTCCGGGGCGCCGGCCGACGTGATGACGTGCATCGAGCCGACGTCGAGCCCCTCGAACGCCGCGGCCTGCCCGCGGTAGGTCTCGGCCGGGATGCTCGCCGGCCGGAAGAAGAGGTACTCGTCGACAAGCGCCTGCTTCTCGTCGTCGCCGTACGGGATGAACGTGAGATCCATCGAGGCGGCGGCCTGGGTGATCGACGCGGTGGGCACGGCGCCGCCGAGGAACGTGGCGTCGGCCGAGCCGTCGGTCAGCATGTCGACGGCGGCCTGCTGCGTCGCGTTGAGCGGCGAGAAGTCGTCGTAGGTCACCCCGTGCGCCTCGAGCAGCGGGCCCACGAAGTACTCGAAGCCGGCGCCCGCCGGCCCGACGCTGACGCGCCGGCCGCGCAGGTCGTCGATGCTCGCGATGCCGGACGACGCCTGCGTCACGAACAGCGCGACGTTGGGGGCCAGGGTCATGACCGAGCGGACCGGGTAGGCGCGGTCCCAGCCCTCGCTGCCCCGCACTGCGAAATAGGTGATGGCGGCGTTCGACAAGGCGAAGTCGAGCTCGCCGCTCGCGAGCCGGCGGATGTTCTCCTGCGAGCCGCTCGTTGCCTCGGCGGTCACGTTGTAGCCGAAGCCGCCCCCCGTCTCGTTGACCACTTCCGCGAGCGCGCTGCCGACGACGAAGAACGCGCCGCCGGGCGGCGCGGTGCCCATGCTGAGGAACTGGCGCGCCGGCGCGCTGTCGCCGGCCCCGCCGCTTTCGCCCCCACCGCCGCAGGCGGCAACCGTGCCGGCCAGAACGGCGAGCACCACCATGACCGGCCACCGAGTGTTGGATCGACGCAAGAACCTGTCCTCCTTGAACCCGCCCATGCTACTACGCTTCCTCATCGCGGGCCGAAGATCGACAGCAGGTGGCCGTCCGGATCCCGGAAATTCGCCGCCCACGAGTCGCCGGTGACGTTGCCCGGCTCGCGCAGGAACTCGACGCCCCGGTCCTTCAGCGCCGCGTAGGCGGCGCCCACGCTCGCCACCGCCAGGACGACTTCGAGTGGACCCGGCTGCTCGGCCAGCCTGGCGTGCGCGGTGCTGAGGCAGAGCGTGACCGCTCCCGTCTCCAGGAATACGAAGCCGGGAATCTCCTGCTTGACCGCGAGCCCCAGCTTGTCCCGATAGAACGCGCGCGAACGGTCCAGATCCGCCGCGCCCAGCATGATGTTGGCGATGCCGGTGATGGTCATGTGTCCTCCTGGCCGGTCCGGACGGGAGCGGCCGACTGCGGGTCTCCGGCGGGCGCGGTCGGGCCGGCCGGCGGCGCCCCGCGATCCACGACGAAGCGGCGCGCCTTCATCTCGAAGCGCGGGAGCGTCCCGGCCGGGACGGGCGTGACCGGCACGGTGAGGCCGAGGGCCTCGCGCAGGCGGCTCGCGGCGACCGCGGCGACCGCGGCGGGGTCTGCCCCATCCGCTGTCTCCACCTCGACGGCGATCCCCCGCAGCGACCCTGCCGTTCGTACCGTGCTGCGGTACTCGACCACGGGCTCGATGGCGCGTAGCACGGCTTCCACCGCCGCCGGATAGACGTTGACGCCGCGCACGTTCACCATGTCGTCCGCCCGCGCCACCACGCCGCCGGCGAGCCGCGCGAGCGTCCTGCCGCAGGCGCAGCGCTCGCGGGTGCGGACCACGAGGTCGCGTGTCCGGTAGCGGATGACCGGACTTGCGGTCCGTCCGAGATTCGTGACCACCAGCTCGCCCCGCACGCCGTCCGCCGCCGGCTCCCCCGTGTCGGGATCGATCACCTCGGCGATGAACTCCCGTTCGTTGACGTGCAGAAAGCCGGGCGCCTGCAGGCACTCGAAGCTGATCGGACCGACCTCGGTCAGCCCGTGATGGTCGATGACCCGCGCCCCCCAGCCGCGCTCGATCCGTTCCCGGGTCGCCGGGATGCTGCCGCCGGGCTCGCCGGCGACGATGATGATGCGAACCGGACCGCCGGCCGGCGCGTCGCGCCCTCCCGCTGTGCGCGCCACGTCCAGCAGTCGCAACGCGTAGGTCGGGGTGCAGCACATCACCGTCGGGGCCAGGGTCTCGATCGAGGCCAGTCGCTGCCCGCTCGTCATGCCGCCGGCCGGAATCGCATGCGCCCCGATCTGCGTCGCCGCGTCGAATCCCGTCCAGAAGCCGAGGAACGGCCCGA
>WTGR01000724.1 GCA_011523485.1 Acidobacteriota bacterium | reverse complement strand
GGCGAAGACCTCCCGTTCAGGCCCGATTGGCCGGCAATCGGAGCCGCAGGCGACGGTTTCCGGGCTAACATTCGGACAAGTGGACCTTATCAGACACGCGCCGCCCCCGAGACGAAGCAGCGGTGTCCCGGCCGCGGGGTCGCGACGACAGCGGAGACGACAGATGCCCAGGATTCGAAGCACTTTTCTCGTTCGCGCGGCGGTCTGTGCGGCTATCGCGCTGGCCCTGGCCGTCCGGGCGGTTCCGGCTGGCGCCCAGACCGTCCTCGATCCCGACGCGCCCGTCATGGTGACCGGCGGAGCCATCCAGGGAGCCGTCTCTGCGCGCGACGACGGAATCGTTGCCTTCGAGGGGATCCCCTACGCTGCGCCGCCCGTCGGCGACCTGCGCTGGCGTCCCACCGAGCCGGTCGCCGGCTGGGAAGGGGTGCGCGACGCGTCCGAGAGCGGCGCGATCTGCATCCAGAACGGAGGCCGGAACGTCACCCAGGACGAGGACTGCCTGTTCCTCAACGTCTGGGCCCCGCGCGAAACGAGCGAGCCGCGCCCGGTGCTGTTCTGGATCCACGGCGGCGGCTACACGGGCGGCTCCGGGTCGACCGCCATCTACGACGGCGCGCCGCTCGCGGCGGACGGGGCAGTCGTGGTCACCATCAACTATCGATTGAACGTCTTCGGCTTCCTCGCGCACCCGGCCCTGTCGGCCGAGTCGCCGCACGGCGCATCCGGGAACTACGGCCTCCTGGACATGGTGGCGGCCCTCGAGTGGGTCCGCGACAACATCGCGACGTTCGGCGGCGATCCCGGCCGGGTGACGATCTTCGGCGAGTCGGCCGGCGGCGGCGCGGTCATGTCGGTCATGCTCATGCCGCAGGCGGAGGGGCTCTTCCACGGGGCCATCGCCCAGAGCAACTGGATCAACGGCTGGGATCGGCCGCTGGCCAACGCCGCACGCGGCTGGGAGGCGGCCGAGACACAGGGACTCCGGGTGGCCGCCGCGCTCGGGATCGCGGGGAACACCGACGAGGCGCTGGCCGCGATGCGCGCGGCGAGCGCCGCCGATGTGCTGGCCGCGTCGAACGCCGATGCGGGCAGCCCGTTCCTGCGGAACGGCAACGTCTGGGCCCCCAACGTCGACGGCTGGGTCGTTCCGGACGATCCGCTGGCGATGTACCGCGCCGGCCGGCAGCACCAGGTGCCGCTCATCACCGGACTGAACGGCAATGAAGGCTCCCTGATGACGCGCAACATGGACGTTCCGGACGCCGCCGCATTCGAGGAACACGTCCGGTCGGTCTACCCGGAGTTGGCCGACGAGATGCTGGCGCACTACGATGCGTCCTCGCCCGACGCCGCGCGGGCCGCCATCGACAAGGTGATCCACGACCTCTACTTCGCCGGGCCGGTGCGCGCACACGCCGAGGCGCAGGCCGCGGCCGGCGCGCCGACGTGGCTGTATCACTTCACCCACGTGCCGCCGACGCCCTGGGGCGCCGATCTCGGATCGCACCACGCGGCGGAGCTGGTCTACGTCTTCGGGACGCTGACGCGGCGAGAGGAGGGCGGCGAGCGTCCGCTCGGCCTCACCCCGGTGGGCGACTACACCGACACCGACACCGATCTCTCCGCCACGATGCGCGGCTACTGGGTGCAGTTCGCCGCCACCGGCAATCCCAACCGCGGCGGGCTGCCGCCGTGGCCGGTGTTCGATGCGGAGACGGACCGGCACCTGGAGCTCAGCTCCGCGATCAGGCCCGGGACGGCGGTCGATACCGAGGGCGCGGCGCTCTGGGAGGTGCTGGAGGCAATTCGACGTGGCGACCGGGACTAGGGCGGCATCGGCCGGTCGGCGACCCGCGGTGCCGTCGCCATCTCGATAGAGACGCGCGATGCACATTTCGGCAATCGCAATCAGGAACATTCGTTCCCTGCACTCGCACCAGTGGTCCGTCGTCCTTCGGACCATTCCGCCGCTTCTCGGGCGGCGATGCGCGTCTCGGGAAGTCCTTCGGTTCCAAGTCCCTGCTGGCCCGGCATCTCTCCATGGTCGACGAGGGAATTGCGTTGACGGAGTGTCCGGAGTGGTTGCGCGAGCTGAAGTTCCGGGCCCTGGAGCGCGACCCGGAGGGCGTGCTACTGAAGGGTGAAGGGGGCGGCTCTGAAGCGACTGGTCTACGGCACTGTGCTCGACGCCTACGGAACAGAAGCGTTCGGTCGAGAGGC
>WTGR01000656.1 GCA_011523485.1 Acidobacteriota bacterium | reverse complement strand
GCGGTGGGCGGACCACAGTTCCGGATTCTCGTCGTGACAGCGCTGCAGGCGGTAGTTCGGAATGCGGGTACTCAGATGGTGCACGTGATGCAGACCGATGCTGGCGGTCAGCCATTGCAACGGTTTCGGGAGCGCGAGCCAGGACGCGCCCTGCAACCCCGCGTCGAAGTAGTCCCACGCGCCGAACCGGCGCCAGTAGGCGTCCTCGAACTGATGCTGCGTGTGGGTGAGCCAGCCGGCGAACGCGCCCCCGTACAGAATGATCATGCCCTGGATGACCACGATCTGTTCCAGGCGTTCGACGCCGACGACAAGCCAGAGGCCCACCAGCACCGCGGCCAGGGCGGCGTTGGTCCCCCATACCGACCGCCATTCCCGGGTCCAGGAACGCGGCATGCCCCAGGGAAAGCGGTGCACGACGACGAACTGCAGTGGAGTCAGGACGCCCATCAACACGAACGGGTTGCGAATCAGGCGGTACTCCAGCCGGCGCCACCATCCCAGCGCTGCGTACTCGGCGACCGTGAGCGTGGGTATGTCGCCGCCGGCGCGCCTGTCCAGGTTGCCCGAGTGAGCGTGGTGCGCCACGTGAACCCGCTTCAAGTAGTCGTAGGGCGTGAGCGACAGCATCGCGACCACGGTGCCTACGGCGTTGCACGCGCGCTGCGACGTGAAGTAGGAACCGTGGCTGCAGTCGTGCTGAATTATGATCAGCCGCACCATCAGACCCGCGGCAGGCAATGCGACGATCGCGGTCGCCCAGTAGCCGACCTCCACGCTCCGGAGCAGCAGGGCCCACGCGGCGCCGTACAAGACCAGGGTGACGGCAAGCTGCAGCAGACTGCGACGGTTGTCCGGCCTCTCGTAGGGCGTCAGAATCGCTCTCCAGCGTTCCTGCGAGACCGCCTTGCGGATCAGCAGATCGAGGGCGCCGGGGATCGCGCCGGCGGACCTGGGGGCCACTCTTGCTCCTCAACTCCCATGAACCAAGCGTGCTGGCAGCTTGGCATATCGTTCCGGGCCGCGCAAGAGACGCGGACGCCGGCCACGTTGCCCTGTCGCCGTTGGTTCGGACCTCGCCATGCGGCGGACACATGTCGATCGAGCACGGCGTCGGGTACTCGACGCGTCCCCGTGCGCCGCGGCCGGCTTCAGTCGGACCGCAGCGCCTCCACCGGATCGATCCCGGCCGCCCGGCGCGCCGGGCCGACGCAGGCGACGACCGTCGCCGCCGCCAGCACCGCCAGCACCGTCGCCAGCGTCAAGGGGTCGCGGGGAGACGTCTGCACCAGCAGGCTCTCGATCAGGCGGCCGACCGCGAACGCGCCGGCCGATCCGACGATCAGCCCGGCCCCCACCTGCGCGAGCCCGCGGCGCAGGACGACCCAGATCACCTGACCGGGCGGCGCGCCGAGCGCGATGCGGAGGCCGATCTCCTGCGTCCGTTGCGTCACCGAGTACGCCGTGACCGCGTAGATCCCGACCGCCGAGAGGACCAGCGCGATCGCCGCGAAGATGCCGAACAGGCCGCTGAAGAGCAGGTACGACCAGCGCACGTCCCGGAGCCGGGCCGACAGCGACTGGGCGCCGAACACCGGCAGGTCGGCGTCGACGCCCCGCACCGCCGCGCGAAGCTGCGGGACGAACGCCGCCGGCTCGCCCGCCGTCAGAAGCTGGAGGGCGAGCGACCACTGCGGCGCGGCCGGGCTGCCGGTGTAGAGCCGATACGGCAGGTAGACGACCGGGTCGGGGTCCGGCTCCCGGAGGGCGGCCTGCCGAATGCTCGGGCTCACGCCGACGATCGTCAGCCACGGGCCGGACGGCTCGCCCCGCGCCTGCAGGCGGATCCGCCGCCCGAGGGGATCGTCGCCGGGCAAGAACCGGGCGGCGAAGCGCGCGTTCACCACCACCGACTCCGCCCCGGCGCGGCCGTCCTCCAGCGTCAGCGCGCGCCCGCGCGACAGCGAGACGCCGAGCGACTCCAGATAGCGGGCGCCTACGCTCAGCGTCGTCACGGTGGGTGCGGGGGCGCCATCGGATGAGGGGCGCCCGTCGATCTCGAGCGACCGCTGCAACCCGCCGAAGAGAGGGAGGGTGGTGGCGACGCTCGCCGCGCGAATCCCGGGCATCGCGTCCAGGCGCCGCTGGAGCTGCTCGACGAACCGGAGCCGATCCTCCGGCTCGGGGTACTTGCGGGCGACCAGCGTGACCTGTCCGGTCAGCACGCGAGC
>WTGR01000732.1 GCA_011523485.1 Acidobacteriota bacterium | reverse complement strand
CGTCTGGATCATCCACCGGCCGAACAGCCAGCGGGGGGGCGAGCACACACCGCCGGTGATCGCTTTCGACCCCGCCGGCAACGTCGTCCGCGCCTGGGGCGGCCCCGGCGAGGGCTACGACTGGGGGACCCAGACGCACGGCATCCACGTCGACCACGAAGACAACGTCTGGGTCGGCTTCGGCGGCGGGCTCCCCTACGACCTGTCGAGCCGGGCCACCACCGATAACGCGCACGTCCTGAAGTTCACGCCGGAAGGCGAGTTCCTGCTGCAGATCGGAGACTTCGGCCGCGGCACGGAGGGGAGCGGCAGCACCGAGTTCCTCGGCCAGCCGACCGACGTTTTCGTCGACCCCGCGATGGATGAGGTGTACATCAGCGACGGCTATACCAACCGGCGGCTGATCGTCTTCGACTCGAACACGGGTGAGTACAGACGTCACTGGAGCGCCTACGACAATCTGCCGGACGATGGGCCGCAGCCTTCCTTCTCGCGGGAAGCGCCGCTGCCGCAGCAGTTCAACACGCCGCACTGCGTCGGCCGCGCGGCGGACGGCCGCGTCTACGTCTGCGACCGGGGGAACCAGCGGCTGCAGGTGTTCGAGCCGGACGGGACGTTCGTGGCCGAGGCGCTGATCGCCGCGGAGTTGCGCGACGGGACCGTCGGCGGCACGCCGTGGGACCTGGCATTCTCACGTGATCCGGCGCAGCGTTTCATCTTCGTCGCTGACGGCGGCAGCCACGCGGTCCACACGTTGTCGCGGGAGACGCTCGAGGTCGTGGCCACCTTCGGCCGCCGCGGGCGGTGGGCCGGCCAGTTCGAATCGCCGCACAGCCTCGCCATCGATTCCCGGGGCAACCTCTTCGTGGGCGAGACGCTCGACGGCCGCCGCGTGCAGAAGTTCGTGCCGGCCCGGTGAACCGTCAGCCGGACTTGCGGCCCACCACCACCGTCATCCCCACATCGCGCCAGACGCACTCGGCGTCGAAGCCGGCCGAGGCAACCGCCGCCAACTCGTCCTCGAGCGGGAAGTAGGTGTCCTCCTCAGCCCACTCCTCGAAGTGCCGGAAGGCCCGCTCCCGGGTGATGCCCTGCCTCACCATGTGATCGGCCCAGGCGCTCCAGATCGCTTCGCCCGCCGCCGGGTCCGCCGGCATCGTGGCGTCGGCGTTGACGAAGACGCCGCCCGGATCGAGCGCGTCGTGGATCCGCCGGTAGAGCGCCCGCTTGGCCTCCAGCGTCGGGACGTGGTGCAGCGCCAGGGACGCCGCGGCGCCGCTGCAACGCGGCAACGCCGCGAGAAACGACGCTTCGGTGAAGCGGACGCGCCCTGCGTAGGGCTCGAGCCTCGTCCGGGCCCGTGCGAGCATCTCCCGGTCCACGTCGATCAGCTCGACGGTCCCGGCCGCGCCGGACTCCAGAATCGCCTCGGCGAGAGCGCCAGTGCCGCCTCCGAGGTCGATCACCAGACCAGACGCGACCGGAGCCAGCTCGCGGGCGGCGATGCCGAGCATCGCCTCGTAGCCGGGAATGAACTGGCGGATCGTCACGTCGTAGGCGTCGATGGCGACGCGCAGGTGACGGCGTACGGAGTGGGAGGTGTCTTCCGGCATTGCGCGATGCTCGACCGCAGCGCCCCGAAACGCCTCGCTGCCTCGGCGCTTCGGCCCATCCCCCGCGCCATGACCTTGCGCCGCAACCCTTCGCTCCGCTGCGTTCTGGGGCGCAAGCTCCCGGACCGACATCATGGCGTGAGTCGGAGATGGCCGGCCGGCAGACCGACGCTACGGCGTGAATCCGAAGATGTCGGCGACCGGGAGGCGGAAACCCGGAAACAACTGCTGCCCCTTCAGCACGTCGGGGCGCTCGAGTCGCCGTGAAGCGCCGTCCGGCTCGTGGATCTCGACCACTACTCGCTTGGGGTCCACGACCCAGACGAGGCGGGTGTCGGCAGCGAGCCACGATGCCACCTCGTCCGCTACTTCGCGGCGGGTATCGCCCGGCGACGTGACCTCCACCGCGAGATCCGGCGGACCATCCCAGAAGGTCGGTGGAAGACCGGATGCCGGGATCCGCTCCCGCCGGACGAAGGCGACGTCCGGGGCGGGCACGGTATCCGGATCCCGCTCCAGGACGAATCCGGTCTCGGCTCCGCACACCACGCCCAACCCGTGCGCCTTCACGTGCTGACTCAGCGGCCCGGCCACGTTCATGGTGACCACCCCCCCATGCC
>WTGR01000275.1 GCA_011523485.1 Acidobacteriota bacterium | reverse complement strand
TCGCCCGCGAGTAGAGCCCTTGCTGTATCGGCCAGCCGAAGCGGCCGAGGTTCTTGGGGTCAGCCCCAGCAAGGTGCACGAGTTGATTAACAGCGACGAGATCCCCTGGATGCAGTTGGGAGGGGTTCGCCGCGTGCCTGTGGAGGCACTTCGGCAACTCGCGGGAGAAAGTCTCCCGCGAGTCCCGCGAAGGGAGCCCTTGTTCTATCGGCCAATCGAAGCGGCCGAGGCTCTGCGGGTCAGCCGCAGCAAGGTGTACGAGCTGATGAACAGGGGCGAGATCCCCTACGTGCGGGTGGGAAGGGTCCGCCGCGTGCCCGTGGAGGCACTTCGGCAACTCATACGGACGAGGGTCGTCGATCGAACGAGAGGCGGCACGCCGTAGGGGCAGCGGACCCGACCGGTTGAGCAGTGTCCGAACGCCGGGCAGCAGCCTTCGGATGTGTGCGCGCCGCCGCGCACACGACGGACCAGTCCACAGCGCAGTGGTTCCGGCGCGCGAACGCGTCACGGCTCACGCTGCCGCGACGGTCGGCAGGAACTCGGGATGTCGTCCGCAACGTGTCGGCAAGGAAACTTCGGAGAAGTACTCGGTGGCGTACCGGGTGGTCGCTTCACGACGTGCTGGATCGCGAGGCATCGAGCGCATCACGGCGAATCGACCACAGGGGGAGATCGGACGATGGCAAAGCGCCGCGGACGCGGTGAAGGCAGCATAACGAGGCGAGCGGACGGACGATGGATGGCCCGTGTTGATCTCGGCTGGCAGGAAGGCAAGCGCCGCCGCAAGACGCTCTACGGTCGGACGAAGCGAGAGGTGCAGGACAGGCTGCGAGAGACGCTGCATCGGACCGAGAAAGGGCTACCGCCAGTTCCCGAGCAGGAGACGGTGGGCGCTTTCCTACGCCGTTGGCTTGCGACCATCCGGGGCAAGGTCCGGCCTCGTACTCACAGGAGCTACGAGCAGGTCGTGCGCATTCATCTGGAACCAGGGATCGGCCGTGTGCGGCTGGCCAAGCTCACTCCCCTGGACGTGAGCGCGTGGTTCGAGTCTCGCCATGCGGCGGGAGTCGGCGGTCGCACGATTCACTACGCACGGGCAGTTCTTCGCGCGGCGCTGAATCAGGCGCTGAAGTGGGAGCTCGTCTCGCGCAACGTCGCGTCCCTGACCGATCCGCCACGGTATCGGACGCGCGAGATTGCGCCGCTGACACCCGAGCAGACCAGGAAGTTCCTTGCCGCCGTCGCTGGTCATCGGCTCGAAGCCCTGTTTACCGTAGCCGTCGGACTCGGCCTGCGACTCGGTGAGGCCCTCGGTCTGCCTTGGGATGCCGTGAATCTGGATGCCGGCACGCTGTCGGTACGCCAGACCCTGGAACGCGCCGGGAAACAACCGCGGTTCGGGGAACCGAAGTCGGCCCGCGGGCGCCGAACGATCACGCTGCCCGGCATCGTGACAGCAGCCCTGCGCAAGCATCGAACGCGTCAGCTCCAGGAGCGGCTGATCGCTGGCGAGCGATGGAACGATTCCGGGCTCGTGTTTACCACCGAGGCCGGAGCGCCACTCGATGGCTGCAACATCAACCGGACGTTCAAAGCGATCCTGCGGCGCGCCGAACTGCCGGCCATTCGGTACCACGACTTGCGGCATACGGCGGCGACGTTGCTGCTCACGCAGGGCGTCGACCCGCGGACGATCATGGAAACGCTGGGGCACTCGCAGATCAGCCTGACGCTGAACACCTACGCGCACGTCGTGCCGGCGTTGCAGCGCAAGGCCGCCGCGAAGATGGACGAGATCCTGGACGGCTAGCAAGGTGCCACTGGATCGCTCCCTTTGAAGTTCACAATGAGCGCGCGAGCGCCGACGAGACCGATCCAGATTGAGCCGATCACGCGGAATCGCGATCGCCGTTGCCGCCAAACAGGCGAAGTCGGTCGTAGTTCTCGACGAGGTGAGCGAGACCATCCAGGCGAGCGGGCGGTGCGCATCGGTGCGACCGGCTCGGTCGAGGGGGCGGTCGCGGCTCCGCGGCTGGTCATGGCCGACAGGGTGCAGTTGCAGGGCCGCGTGGACGTGCAGACCGCGTGATTTGGGCGATTCCGTTCAACCTCGGCCGTGAGGCCCGTGGTAGAGACTCCGGCCGCTCAAGGCGTCTTGGCTGATCGTCGTCACGTATGTCACCGGTCACCCAATAATCCCCATTGTGGTCACTGAAAACTCCTCACCTCG
>WTGR01000017.1 GCA_011523485.1 Acidobacteriota bacterium | reverse complement strand
GCGCTACACGGTGTTCGCGGGCGGCAAGCGCCTGCGGCCTCTCCTGACGCTGGCTGCCGCCGACAGCGTGGCGCGAGACAGACCCCGGAAGGATGGCGAGGCTCTGCCGGCCGCCTGCGCGGTCGAGCTGATTCACGCCTACTCGCTCGTGCACGACGACCTGCCGGCAATGGACAACGACACCCTGCGCCGCGGAAAGCCGACCGCGCACGTCGTCTACGGGGAAGGCATCGCGATTCTGGCCGGCGACGCGCTGCTGACCGAAGCGTTCCGGGTGCTGGCGCGCGGCTCCGCGTCGGAGACGGCCGACCGCCGCGGCCGCCGGCTGCGCACGCTGGAACGTATCGCCGCCGCCGCCGGCGCCGAGGGAATGGTGGGCGGACAGGTGATCGACCTCGCGGCGACGGGAGCGACGGAGGCTTTCGACGAGGCGCGGATCCGGGCGATGCACGGGCGCAAGACCGGCGCGCTCATCCGCGCGGCGGCGGTCGCCGGGGCGATCATGGGGGGCTCCTCCGATGCGACCGCCGACGCCGTCGACCGTTACGCGGCGCATCTTGGCCTGGCGTTCCAGATCGTGGACGACATCCTCGACGTCGAAGGCGCACAGGAACAGATCGGCAAGACGGCCGGGAAGGACGCGGAGGCCGGCAAGCCGACCTACCCGGCGCTGTTCGGGGTGAACGAGTCCCGGCGCCTCGCAGCCCGCTCGATCGCCGATGCGAAGGCGGAGCTGGGGGCCGCCGGTATCGGGGGACGCCTTTTCGAGATCGCCGACTGGGTGCTTGGACGCACCAGGTGAGCACCCGCGGAGAGCCCCGATGGCGGATCGGAATCGGCTGGACGCCCTCGTCGTGGCGCGCGGCCTTGCCGCGACGCGCGCACGGGCGCGCGCTCTCATTCTGGCCGGACGGGTCCGCGTGGACGACGTCCGGCAGACCAAGGCGGGGACCGCGGTCGCGCTCGACGCACGGATTGCGCTGACCGTCCCCGACCATCCCTACGTCGGGCGAGGCGGCGTCAAGCTCGCCCGTGCGCTCGACCGGTTCGGCATCGAGGTGCGGGGACGGACGGCCCTCGACATCGGCGCCTCGACCGGCGGCTTCACCGACGCCTTGCTGCAGCGCGGCGCCGAACGGGTCGTGGCCCTCGACGTCGGGCGGGGCCAGCTCGACTGGAGACTCAGGGCGGATCCCCGCGTCGTCCCGCTCGAAGGGATCAACGCCCGCCGTCTGACGCGGGAAATGCTGCCGCGCGGACTGTCACCGGTGGACTTCGTGACCATCGACGTCTCGTTCATCTCGCTGCGGCTCGTCCTGCCTGTCGTGCCGGCTCTCGTTGCCGAGGACGGCGACGTGGTGGCGCTGGTCAAACCGCAGTTCGAAGCGGCGCGGGGCGAGGTGGGCAAGGGCGGCATCGTGCGCGATCGCGCCG
The DNA here is from genome assembly GCA_011523485.1 of Acidobacteriota bacterium. Next base: position 805 of record WTGR01000017.1, on the reverse strand, counting down.
TCCGCCGCCGCGTCATCGGGCAGGTGGTCGCGGCAGCCGATGCGGTAGGATTGGCGTGCGTGTCCGCGACGCCGGCGCCCCGGCGCGAGGTCACCGGCAACCGCGAGTACTTCGTCCACCTGCGCCGCCGCGAGACACCGTCACCCTGATGGCGCACCCGCCCACCGGCCGCCGCGGATCCCGCACCACGGTCGGCATCGTGGCGCGGCCGCACGCCCCCAACGCGACCGCCGCCGCGCGGGGCGCCACGGCTTGGCTGCTGGGCCGCGGCACGCCGGTGGTGATCGAGAGCGAGACCGCCCGCAGCGCCGGCCTGACCGGTCACCCGACCATGTCGCGGGCGGAGTTGCCGGAAGCCGCGGACGTGCTGCTCGTGCTCGGCGGCGACGGGACCCTGCTGAGCGTCGCCCACCCGGTCGCCAGCCTGGCCCCGCACACGTTGATCCTGGCCGTCAACTGCGGAAGTCTCGGTTTCCTCACCGAGATCACCCGCCCCGAGATGTACGACGCGCTCGACTCCGTGCTCGCCGGAACGGCCGGCGTGGACGAGCGGCTCACGGTGCGGGCCCGGGTCCGGCGCAGCGGGCGGGACATCGCCGACAGGACCGTGCTGAACGACGTGGTCCTCGGCAGATCGGCCGATTCGGGCATCATCGACGTGTCGATCACCCTGCGCGACCGGCTCGTCACGAGTTGCCGCGCCGACGGCGTGATCGTGGCGACGCCGACCGGATCCACGGGCTACAACCTGGCCGCCGGCGGCCCGATCGTGCATCCGACCGTCGATGCCCTCACGGTGACCCCC
>WTGR01000096.1 GCA_011523485.1 Acidobacteriota bacterium | reverse complement strand
TCGCGGCCGATCCGAACGGCGACACCGTGTGGGTCGCGAACTGGTGGGGCTCCAATCTGGCGAAGATCGACATCCACACGCTCGAGGCGACGTACTATCGGTTGCCGGTCGACGCGCATCCGTATGCGACGGTGGTCGACCGGAACCACATGGTGTGGACGAACCTGTCGTCGGACGACGCGGTCGCGAGGTTCGATCCGAACACCGAGGAGTACACGATCTTCAGGCTCCCCAGCCTCGGGGCCGAGCTGCGCCACATCGCAGTGGACGACGCAGGTGGTCCGGACGTCTGGGTCGTCTACCGGGAGGCGAGCCGCGCGGCGCGCATCCAGTTCCGAACGGAGGCGCAACTCCGGGACGCCCGTGCCGCCAGCGCGCTCGCTACTGCGGCGGCAGGCGGCCAATAGGGTGGACGGCGGGTCCGGAACGGGTTGATCGAGTTTCTTGAGAGTCGAACTTCGAGAGGGAATTCGCCAAGCACCAGGAGGGTGAGATGAGCTATCGATATATCGCGGCGGTGTGTACGTTGATCGCGGTCGTCACGCTGGCGGCGGCGCCCGCGTTGGCGCAGATGCCCCGGACGCCGTGGGGGGCGCCGGATCTGCAGGGTATCTGGGACTTCCGCACCATCACGCCGCTGGAGCGGCCGGAGGATCTGGGAGACAAGGCGTTCCTGACCGTGGAGGAAGCGGCGGAGGCCGAGGCCGCGGAGATCCAGCGGAACATCGATGCGTGGGAGGCCGAGGCGCGGCGGACCGAGGCGGGTGGGAACGTCGGCGCCTACAACAACTTCTGGATGGACCGGGGCACGACGCCGATCGAGACGCGGCGCACGTCGCTGATCACCTACCCGCCGAACGGGCGTTTCCCGGAACTGTCCGAGGTCGGCGCCCGGCGGGCCGAGGCGCGACGCGCCTACATGGCCGAGCACCCGGCCGATTCGTACACGGATCGCAACTCGTCCGACCGCTGCATCGTCGGCTTCAACGCCGGCCCGCCCATCACGCCTCTGGCCTACAACCAGAACATGCAGCTCTTCCAGACGCCGGACCACGTCGTGATCTACACGGAGATGGTCCATACGCCGCGCATCGTGCCGCTCGACGGCCGGGCCGCGCTCGATCCGGGCATCCGGCTCTGGTCGGGCGACTCGCGCGGGCGCTGGGAGGGCAACACGCTGGTCATCGAGACCGCGAACTTCAACGAGCAGCGCCAGTGGATCCCCCTCACTTCCGGAGGATCCGGCGTCACTTCGACCGCGAACATGACGCTGGTCGAGCGCTTCACCCGCCTCGACGACGACACGCTCGAGTACACGTTCACGGTGACCGATCCCGACACGTGGGCGAGCGACTGGACGGCTTCGATGCCGATGCAGCGGACCGAGATCCCGTTGTTCGAGTACGCCTGCCACGAGGGCAACTACTCGATGGAGGGCATCCTGGCCGGGCACCGGGCCGACGAGCGGCGGGCGGCGGAGCAGCAGTAGCGGCGCAGTAGCCGGCACCACCGCGCTCTCGAAACCGGGCTGCATGCATTCGCGCATCTGTCTGGCGCTGGTCGTCGCGGCCCTCGGCGTCGGCTGTCTCGAGCGGCAGCCGTCGTCGCCGGGGCCGCGCGTGTGCGTCGACTTCCTCTCGCGCACGAACTTCGACGTCAGCGTCATGGACGCCGAGGTCGTGAACCCCGGCACCGAGGCGGAGTACTGCTGGGTCGACGCCATGATCCGCCCCAACATCCGCTTCGGCGCCAGCCTGCCCGCGGACTGGAACGGACGGTTCGTCATGCGCGGCGGTGGAGGCTACGCCGGCCAGCAGCCGGTCAAGGAGCGCGCCGACCCGTTGCGCGATGCGGGCTACGTCACCGCGTCGACGGATACCGGTCACGACGCGGCGCGCTATCCGCTGGCGAGCTTCGCCTACAACAACCGCGACGGGGAGATCGACTACGCCTACCGCGCCGTTCACCTGACCGCGGTCGCGGTCAAGGAGCTCATCGCCGAGCACTACGGACGGCCCGCGGACTACGACTACTGGCTCGGCTGCTCGACCGGCGGGCGCCAGGGGTTGATGTCGGCCCAGCGCTTTCCGGATGACTTTGACGGCATCGTGGCCGGGGCGCCGGTGCTCGACTTCACGAACACGCAGATCGGCGGCGTCTGGTTCTCGCAGGCGTTGCGGGAGAACCCCGTCAGCCTGGAGAAGATCGCGCGCGTGGGAGAGGCGATCTACGCCGCCTGCGATCACCTCGACGGCCTGGAGGACGGTCTCATCGACGACCCGCGGCGGTGCGCCTTCGACCCGCGGACCGACTACCCGCGGTGCGGGGCGGAGGATCGCGTCGACTGCCTGACCGATGGGGAGAGCACGGCGCTGGCGAAGATCTACGACGGCGTCGTCAGCCGCGGCGCGCCGTACTTTCCCGGACAGCCGCTCGGCGCCGAGCTCGGCGATCCGCTCGGCCCGCCCGCCGCACGGACGAGCGGATGGGGCCGCTGGTTCGTGGACCCCGGGGCGGACGCACCCCTGCTCGAGCGCTTCGGCGTCACCTTCATGCGCTATATGGCGTTCGAGCGCGACGATCCCGACTGGCGACTCGAGCAGTTCGACTTCGACGAGGATCCGTACCGCATGGACGCGATCCGGCGCATCCTCGACGCGACGGACGCCGACCTGCGGCGCTTCCGCGACGCGGGCGGCAGGATGATCACCTACCACGGATGGTCGGACACGGCACTCAATCCGCTGATGGCGGTGAACTACTACGAGGACGTGCTCGCGGAGACGCCGGAGGCGGCCGACTTCTACCGGCTCTTCATGGTGCCGGGCATGTTCCACTGCGCGGGCGGACGCGGGATCAACCGGGTGGAAGCGTTTTCGGACCTGGTGGCGTGGGTGGAGACCGGCTCCGCGCCCGACCGGCTCGTGGGCGAGCGCGTCGACCGGGACGGGCGTGTTCTGATGACCCGGCCGGTCTGTCCGTACCCGGAGGTCGCGCGCTACGACGGCACGGGCGACGTCGACGACGCGGCGAGCTTCGTTTGCCGAGCGCCGGCGGCGCCGGCGAGTCGTTGAGGCAGGCGGGCGCGGCCGGCGGTCGCCGCGAAAGCGGGGCGTGCGCATGCGGTTGGCTCCGCGCGGCGAAGCACTCGATGAGGAGCAGCGCCGCTCCGGCGGGATGCAAACGCCGCTCGAATCGGGCGGGGCTTTCGCCGCCGGCCCCTTGGCGTCATACTTACGGCTCCATCGTTGCCACGTAGCTCCAGCATGAGGTGCAGAAGATGACCAACCGATCGATTCTCCGGATCGCCGGCAGCGCGGCGCTCGCGCTGCTGCTGGCCACCGCCGCCGCCGCGCAGTCCGCCGGCGATACGCCGACGCTGCGCACCCCGCACGGCCACCCGGACCTCAGCGGCATCTGGGATTTCCGGACCGTTACCCCGCTCGAGCGTCCGGAGGAGTTGGGGGACCAGGCGTTCTTCTCGGAGGAGGAGAGCGCCGAGTACGCCGCCGAACGGGTGCTGGCCAACAACGCCGACCGGGACCGCGAGGAGCGGAAGCAGATAACCACCGACCGCGGAACCGTGAACGGTACGCGCGAGAGCCGCGACCTCGCCCTCGCCTACAACGATTTCTGGTGGGACCGCGGGGACAACGTCGTCGAGACCCGGCGCACCTCGCTGGTCATCGATCCGCCGAACGGCCGGATCCCGCCGCTGACCGAGGCGGGCGCGCAGCGCGCGGCCGAGCGGCTGCGGATCAACCAGCGGCCGACCGAGGGACCGGAGGACCGCCCGCTCGGCGAGCGCTGCATCACCGGCTTCAACTCGGGTCCGCCGATGGTGCCGGCCGCCTACAACATGAACGTGCAGATCTTCCAGACGCCCGAGCACGTGGTGCTGCTGAACGAGATGGTGCACAACGCGCGGATCATCCCGCTCGACAACAGCGATCACGGCACGCTGCCGCAGTGGACCGGCGTATCGCGCGGGCACTGGGACGGCGACACGCTGGTGGTCGAGACCAGGAACTTCCTGCGCGAGACCAGCTTCCGCAACTCCAGCAAGAACCTGCACCTGGTGGAGCGCATTCGGCGGGTGGACGAGGACACGCTGCTCTACACCTTCACGGTGACGGACCCGACCACCTGGACGGCGCCGTGGACGGTCGAGTTGCCGATGCGGCAGACCGACCTGCCGATCTTCGAGTACGCGTGCCACGAGGGCAACTACGGCATGGACGGCACGCTGACCGGCGCCCGGGCGGTCGAGCGGCGCGCCGCCGGCCAGTAGCGGACGAGGCCCGGCGCGACCGCCGGAATGGCGTCCCAGCGAGTGATTGAACGGGGCGGATCTCGAGCTGTCCGCCCCGTTCTCCTTCCGTCGCCTCTCTCCAGGCCTGCGTTCGGGCAGCCGAACACCGTCCTCACCATGGCGGACGACGTCGGGTACTCCGACATCGGTCCGTACGGGTCGCGGACGACCGTGCGGAAGCCGACGCCGCGCCGCTCGAGGTGCGGATCGATTCGCCCCGAACGATGGTGTCCAACCCCGCCGATGCTCGCCGCGACGTGCGCTACGAGCCCGACGAGAGCCCTCCGAAGTTGCTGTCCCTCGGGCTCGGAACGCAGTATGCGCTGCTCGCCGTGCCCAGCATCGTGCTGAGCCCTACGATCCTGATCCAGGCCGCCGGCGGCAGCGATGCCTATGTGATGTGGGCGGTGTGCACGGCGCTGGCGATCTGCGGGATCACAACTGCAGTCCAGGCGGTGCGGGTCGGGCGCGTAGGCGCCGGCTACGTCATGCTGATGGGCAGCAGCAGCGCCTTTCTCGCGGTTTCCGTGTCGGCTCTGGAGCAGGGGGGACCGGGCCTGCTGGCCACGTTGATCGTCGTGTCGTCCCTGTTCCAGTTCGCCTTGGCGGCCAGATTGTCGGCGCTGCGGCGGATCTTCACGCCGACGGTGGCCGGCACCGTCCTGATGCTGATCCCGGTCACCCTGGCGCCGGTCATTCTCGGCAGACTCGCGCATGTGCCAGCCGGCGTCTCGACCGCGGCGGCGCCGGTGACGGTGGGCGTGACGCTGCTCGTCATCGTCGTGACCGTGCTCCGCGGTTCCGGTCTGTGGCGTCTATGGGGACCGATCGTGGGCATGGTCGCGGGCACCGTTGTCGGGGGGTTCTTCTTCGGACTCTACGACACGGCGAGCGTTCGCGAGGCGGGCTGGATCGGCTTGCCGTCCATTGCCTATCCCGGGCTCGATCTCGGCTTCGGACCCGAGTTCTGGGCCCTGCTGCCGGCGTTCGTGCTGGTGACCCTGGTGGGCGCGATGGACACGCTCGGCGACGGCGTCGCCATCCAGCGGGTATCGTGGCGCCGGCCGCGCGCCATCGATTTCCGGGCGATCCAGGGTGCGATGTCGGCCGACGGCCTCGGGAACCTGCTGTCGGGTCTGGCCGGCACGCTGCCCAACACGACCTATGCCACGGGCATTTCGATCGTGGAGCTGACGGGCGTGGCGGCCCGCTCGGTCGGCGTCTGCATCGGGCTCATCTTCGTCGCGATTGCGTTCATTCCGAAGTTCCTGGCGGTGATCATCGCGATTCCCGGTCCGGTGGTGGCCGGCTACTTCGTTCTCCTGGTGGCCAGGCTCTTCACCTTCGGCATAGAGATCCTCCAGCACGAGGGGCTCGACCCCCGGAGGAGTGTGGTGGTCGGTCTCGCGTTCTGGATTGGCCTCGCCTTTCAGCTCGACCGGATCTTTCCGGAGTACTTCCAGGGACCCTGGAGCGAGATGTTCGGCAGCGCGGTCACGGTAGGCGGCTTGACGGTGATCTCGCTGACGCTGTTCGAGGAGCTTACGGGACCACGTCGGCGGCGCCTGCGGGTGGCGCTGAGCGCCGATGCGTATCCGAAGGTCGATGCGTTCCTCGCGAAGCTCGGCGTTCGCCGGCGGTGGAGCGAGGAGATGCTCGAGCGCGTTCGTGCGGTCGGCGAGGAGACGCTTCTGTTGCTGAGCCGGGAGGAGGAGGAACGCGCGCCCGGGAACGGGCGCCGGTTGTTGCTGGTGGCAGGCGGTGAGCGTGATGCGGCCGTGCTGGAGTTCATCGCCGCCACCGACGAGACCAACCTCGAGGACCAGATGGCGCTGCTCGGCGACCGGGCGGTGGGCCCAGCGATAGAGCAGGAGGTATCCCTCCGGTTGCTGCGGCACTACGCCTCGTCCGTGCGCCACAATCAGTACCACGACACCGACGTGATCACGGTCCGCGTCGAGTCCGCCGCAAGCTCGTTGCGCTGAAGCGTCGCCGGGCGAGATCGAGGCGCTGGGCTTGTCGCCCGCGGAGATGCAGCGGCCACTCGCCGGACGGCGGTGGCCGAGAAGGTGCGGAATCACTCCCGCGGCAGTGCGAACACCTGGAGCACCGAACCGGACCCCGGCGGCCGCTGCATGGTCTCGGGAAACGCGATGCGCGCGTTCCTCCACGAGATGCTCCACCCCGGACCGGACGGGATGGCGACGTACTGGCGGCCGTCGACCGCGTAGGTGATCGGGAAGCCGTCGGTCGCCGTCGGCGTGCGCGTGCGCCACAGCTCCGTGCCGTCGCGCGCGTCGAAGGCGTACATGTAGCGGTCGATATCGCCGACGAACACCAGCCCGCCCCCGGTGGTGAGGACCGCCGTTCCGTACTGCCAGCGGCTGCGCCGGCGCCAGAGAAGCTCTCCGGTGCGGCTGTCCATCGCCACGAAGTCGCCCAACTGCTCGGGACTCTGCGGATGCACCCGGAAACGCCGGTCGTTCGGGCCGACGCCGCCGCGGCCCAGCTCCGGCTCGGGCATCGCGCCGAAGATGGAGTGCGCACAGCCGGGCGTCAGGGGGACGTAGAACGCTTCCGTCTCGGGGTGGTAGGCCATGGCCCACAGGTTCTTCAGGCCGCCGGGTCCGGGGCAGTAGTCCACCGGTACGTCGATCTGCGGGATACGCTCGCGGACCAGGATGCCCTGTCCGCTCACCGGGTCGATCTCCACGATGTCCTGGTAGCCGAGGTCGAACGCGTTGCGAAACGCTCCGGTCCGGGGATCGAGCTCCCACAGGACGCCGATCTTGCCCATCTTGAAGAGCGACAGCCCGTCGCCCCGGTCGACGAGGACGATCTCGAAGACCTCGTCGAGGTCGTGCGTCTCGGCGGGGATGTGCTGGAAGTACCACCGGAGCTCTCCGGTGTCGGGATCGAGGGCCAGCGTCGAGTTGGTGTACAGCGCCGCGCCTTCAGTGCCGCGCTGCACGATGGCCCACGGCTTGGCCTGCGCGGTCGACCAGTAGATGAGATTGGTCTGGGGATCGTAGCTGCCGGGAATCCAGGCATCGGCCCCGGCGCGCCAGGTCAGCGGCAGGTCGCCCCAGGTGTCGCCGCCCGGATCCCCGGGGCGTGCGACCGTCGACGTGCGCCACAGCTCGGCGCCGGTCTCCGGATCGTGCGCGGAAATGAAGCAGACGTCGTTCTTGTACCGCTCGCACCCGGTCATCCCGGCGACGACCTTGCCCTGCACGACGATCGGACCGCTGGTATATCGGTAGCCGAGGCTGCTGTCGGCCACTTGGTGCTGCCAGACCAGCTCGCCCGTCCGCGCATCGAGGGCGATCAGCTCGGCGCGGCTCGTGCCGGCGTAGATCTTGTCGCCGTAGATGGCGATGCTGCGGCGCGCCATGCCCGGGCGGCGGTTGATGGGCAGATCTTCGTCTTCCGGGACGGCCTGTCGGCGCGAGTGCTCCCAGAGGAGGTCGCCGGTGACGGCGTCGAGCGCCTGCACTCCACTTCGGCTGGGGACGTACATGACCCCGGCGTGCACCAGCGGCGTGACCTCGTCGGTGCCGGGCTGCATCGCCCACGACCAGACGAGCTGGAGGTTGCGAACGTTCTCGCGGTTGATCTGGTCGAGCGGGCTGTAGCCCTGTCCGTTGAGCGTGCGGCGCCAGTTGATCCAGTCGCCGTCGTCCGGGGCGAGGAGCTCCTCGGTCGTGACGGGCTCGAAGTCCGTCACCTGGGCGCGGACGACGGGAGCGAGCGCGCCGGAGAGCAGCGTCGAGACGAGCAAGGTGAACGTCACGCGGGTCATCGTTGCGCTCCCGCTGCGATGACCGCGTTGCGCGCCGCCGCGTTCGTTTCGGTCAGTCCGCCGTTCGCGCCCCCGAAGTTGAAGATCCGGTAGCCCTGCTCCATCCGCAGCGCGGCGTTGGCCGGCGTCACCGTGCCTCCGCAGGCGAGGTCGCGCGTCCGGCACACCTCCAGCAGGTGCTCGAAGGCGGCCGCCACCTCGGGATCCTCGGCGCTCTCCGCGCCGTAGGAGGAGCTGAGGTCGCCGCCCGCCCCCAGGTAGAAGCCTCCGACGCCGGGCACCTGCGCGATGGCGTCGGCGTTCTCCACGCCCTCCCGGGTCTCGATCATCGCCCAGAACAGCAGATCGCCTTGCGGATTCAGCGGCCAGAGGTCGGCGCGCTGCCGGCACTCGGCCCGCCCCACGCCCCAGAACGGGCATTGCACCGTGCCCCGCACGCCGGGCGGATTCGGGATGGCCGACGAGCGGAGCTGGCGGGGGCGGATGGTCCGCACGATGTTCTCCGCCTGCTCGGGGGTCTCGATGTTGTTGATGAGGATGCCCATCAGGCCGAGGTCGAGCGCGTGCTTGACGATCCACTGCGTCTGCTCGCGGCCGTAGGGCGGAAAGCGCGCGAACACCGGCGGGTGCATCTGCGCGTTGCCGCGCTCGACGATGCCGGCCTTGTCGCCGGCGACCAGATACGCCACGAACTTCTCGAGCTGCTCGAACCGCAGCGGGTTGTGCTCCATGTCGACGTACACGTAGTCGATGCTCGGATCGCCCGCCAGGGACAGCGCGTTCTGCAACGACAGGTCGGCCGTGCTCACCCCGAACACGTGCCTGCCCTGCTCGAGCTTCTCGACCACCGGGTTCAGGTGGAGGTACGACTCCTGGGCCGACGGGACGGAGGAGAGCAGGGCGGCGATGATGACACCTGCCGCAAGCAGCAGCCAGACGGGGCGATGACAGGACTTGAACACCATTCTGGAAACCTCCTCGTCGCAGTTGGCCAACCGTTGCAAGCCTACTCCAATCGCCAACGGATTCGGACCCGCTGTTTGCCCGCCGACCGCGTCAACGTCGGTCGTCCAAGAGAGGAGTGATGTATAACAGCCCGTGGAACAAGGTTGTCGGCGACCTGATGGCGGCTGAGGGGGTGCGG
>WTGR01000699.1 GCA_011523485.1 Acidobacteriota bacterium | reverse complement strand
CCAGTCGGCGCGCGCCGACTGGGTGCGGCAGAATTTCGTCACCGCCGACACCACGGCGCTGGCCGCCGAGGCCGCCGCCGCGCTGGCCGTCGAGACGGCGGCGCTCGCGCGCGCCGCCACGCGCTTCGACGGACTGGACCTGCCGGAAGCGACGGCGCGCAAGCTCGCGCGGCTGCGGGGGGCGCCGCTCACCATCGCGCCGGACCATCCGGCGCAGCAACGCGAGCTGGCCGACCTGCAGGCCGGGCTGGAGCGCACCTACCGCGCGAGCGCGAACTGCGCCGCCGCACCGGGAGACTGCCTCGATCCGGCGGCGGCGTCGCGGGCCGCGGCAGACCTGCGCGACACCGATCAACTGCTGGATCTCTGGGACGAGGGGCGGGCCCTGACGCCCCTGATGCGGCGGCGCCACGAGCGGCTGGTGGAGATTGCGAACGCCGGGGCGGTGGAGATGGGACACGCCGACGCCGGCGAGCGGTGGCGGTCCGCCCACGGCCTGCCCCCGGATACGCTGCGCGGCGAGCTCGATCGACTCTGGAACCAGGTGCGGCCGCTCTACGAGTCGCTGCACTGCCTGGTCCGCGGCGGGCTCGGCGCGGAGTACGGCACCGCGATCGCCCCGCCGGGCGCGGCGATCCCCGCGCACCTGCTCGGCGATGGGGGCAGCGCCCGCTGGTCCGGCCTGTACGACCTGGTCGCGCCGCGCACCCGCGGCGGCTACGACCTGACGCGCCAGCTCGCGCGCAACCGCGTGGACGCGCCGGAGATGGTGCGCTACGCCGAACGCTTCTTCGCCTCGCTCGGCTTCGACCCGCTGCCCGCCACCTTCCACGAGCGCTCGCGCTTCGTCCGTCCGGCGGACCGCGACGTCGTGTGCAGCCCCGGCGCCTGGAACGTCGACGGCGAGAGCGACGTGCGCATCAGGATGTGCATCACGGTGGACGGCGACAGCTTCGCGGCGGTGCACGCCGCGCTCGCCCGCGCCCACTACCGGTGGGCCTACCGCGCGCAGGATCCGCTGTTCCGCGCCGGCGCCAGCGACGCCCTTTTCGCGGCCGCCGGCGATGCCGCCGCACTTTCGGTCACGCCCGGCTACGTCGTCGAGCTGGGTCTGCTGGACACGCCGCCGCCCCCTTCCGGAGACATCCCGTTCCTGCTTCGGCGGGCGCTCGACGAGCTGGCGCGCCTCCCCTTCACGCTGCTCGTCGACCGCTGGCGCTGGCAGGTCTTCGCCGGCGCGGTGCAACCGGCGCGCTACAACCGGGCCTGGTGGGAGCTGCGCGAGGAGGTTCAGGGCGTCGGCGCCCCGGCGCCGCTCGCCCCCGCGGACTTCGATCCCGGCACGATCCCCGAGGTCGCCGCCAACGCGCCGCTGACGGACGACTTTCTCGCCGGCATCCTGCGCTTCCAGCTCCACCGCGCCCTGTGCGCGGCGGCCGGCTTCGACGGCCCGCTGCACCGTTGCTCCGTCTTCGGGAGCCGCGCCGCGGGCGCGCGGCTGCGGGCGATGATGGAGATGGGCGCGAGCCGCCCGTGGCCCGAGGCGCTCGAGGCCGTCACCGGCACGCGCGCCCTGGACGCTTCCGCCCTGCTGGAGTACTACGCGCCGCTGGCGGCGTGGATGGACGAGCGGAACGCCGGCCGGTCCTGCGGCTGGTAGCGCCGCGAGAGTCAGGAGGCTGCGCCGTAAAGGGCGTAGACGCCTGGTCAGGCCCGGTTGGGCGGCAATCGGAGCCGGCGGCGACGATTGTCGGGCTCAGGCTCCCGCGGCGTACTCCGCGTCGGTCACCGCGTCGAGCCAGGTCGTCGTCGACTCGATGTTGACGGCCAGGTGCGTCATCGGACCGGCGGCCGAAGCCCCGTGCCAGTGACGCTCGCCCGCCGCGATGCAGGCGACGTCTCCGGCTTCGATCTCCCGCACCGGCCCGCCCTCGCACTGCACGCGGCAACGGCCGTCGAGCACGACGAGCAGTTGCGGCCCGCTGTGCGTGTGCCAGTGCGTGCGGGCGGCCGCCTCGAACGCGACGCGAAAGGCCTTGACCGCGGGCGCGTCCGACAGGCCGGGCATGCGCGTCATCCGCGCATGCCCGGTGAACGTGTTCGGATCGGCTCTCTCGGACGCGAGCGCCGCGAGCCGCGCAATCCGCATCGTTCCGCTCACGCCGTCGCCGGCCGCCCGCCGTGGCGCCTGATCATGTAGACCGTGCCGCCCGCGATGAGCGCGACGATCAGCGTCCCCAGGT
>WTGR01000435.1 GCA_011523485.1 Acidobacteriota bacterium | reverse complement strand
ACGCGGGAGGTGTCTGGTTCGTGGAGCGGGGGCGGGTCGATGTCTTCTGCATTCGGCTGGCGGCCGATGGGGCGGTGGCGGACCGCACGCACATCGCGCGTGTAGCGGCAGGCGGATGTCTGTTCGGAGACGGCGGCAGTGACGTCGGCGAGGGCGATTCGATCGACGGAGCGGGATGCGCGAGCGATACCGGGGCGCTTCCGGCGGTCGTCCGCGCGACGATCGCGCGGAGGGCGGTGGCGGATGCGCGGGCAGCGCGAGGTGTTCTGCAGGCGGTCGGGAGCGCGGGGACGACGCTCCTGTTCCTCGGGGAGCTCGCCGCGCGGGCGAGGTTCGAAGAGGCTGCGCTGCACGCGGAATCTGCGCGCCTCATCGATGGGTGGGTCGAGGCGATCCATGCCGGCCTGGTAGCGGGCGCGATGCCACGGGACTGCAGGGCGCTACCGGCGCCGTCCACTGCGCGCCTCGAACCTGCGACGGTCGTGAGCTCGGGTTCAGGTGTCGCGTGGATCGAGCACCGGAGAGGGCAGTCGAGTCTGTTGGGGAAGCCCGAGCTGCCGATGCGCGGAGGCCCGCTTCCCTGTTCGACGCGGGCCTGGTTCGCGACATCCACGGTATGCGAGGTCCGCGTAGTGACCACTCTCTCGCTGTTGGAGCAGGGCGGCGTCTGGGCGAGTCTGGGTGCGTTCCGGCGGCTGGCGGTCCGGGGCGCGCTGTCGGCGATGGAAGAGCAAGCCGCTGGCGAGCGGCTTCGCCGGCGGCGGCGGAGCGCGGAACGGGACGCGCTCATGCGTGATGCGTTCACCGAGCTCGTCGCGGCGCACGATGCCGCCACGGGCGCGCGGTCGCCGCACGGCCGTACCGCGGTGCCATCGGCGATGGCCGAGCAGGATACGCTCGCGGCCGCCTGTCGACTCGTGGGAGCAGCGCTCGGGCTGTCACTCGGGCAGGAATCGACGCGAAACGTCGACGCGCTGTCCGATCCGGTCGCGGGAATCGCCAGAGCTTCGGCTGTCCGGGTGCGGCGGGTGCTCCTGGAGCACGGCTGGTGGCAAAGCGACAATGGACCGCTGCTCGGCCGCATGGCCGGCGACGACGGGCACTGGGTCGCGCTGTTGCCGGTTTCGCCCGGCAGCTATGTCGTCTGCGATCCTGCAGACGGTACGCGCGAGCGGGTTACGGCTGTGGTCGCCTCTGCGCTGGCGCCTCGCGCGTACACCTTCTACCGCTCCTTTCCGGCCGGCCGGCTGTCGCTCAAGGACGTGCTGCGCTTCGGCGTGCACGGTTGTTCGCGCGATTTGTCTCTGACCGTCGTTCTGGGACTTGGCGGCGGGCTGCTCGCCCTCGTTGCTCCCGTCGTGACCGGCGCCATGTTCAACTCGATCATCCCCGGCGCCGAGCGGGACCAGCTACTGCAGGCCACTCTCATTCTCCTCGCGTGCGCTTGCGCCACGGGCATGTTCGAGCTGGTTCGACGGCTGGCGCTGGCGCGCGTGGACGGCCGCATGGGCGCCGCGGTGCAGGCCGCCGTCTGGGATCGGCTGCTCGATCTTCCCCCGCGGTTCTTTCGCCCGTACAGCGCCGGCGATCTCGCGGTGCGGGCAATGGGCATCGACGCCATGCGCAAGACGCTGGCCGGAGCCACCGTCACCGCGGCACTCGGGGGCCTGTTCTCCCTTTCCAATCTCGTGCTCCTGTTTCACTACGGAGGCGCGCTTGCATGGTGGGCGACGCTGTTGCTGTTCACGGCCGCCGGCGCGAGCCTGCTGGCCGGGTACGGACACCTTCGCCTCCAGCGGCAGATCGTCCCGCTGCGAGCCAGGGCGTCGGGCCTGGTCCTGCAGTTGCTGACCGGCATATCGAAGCTTCGGGTGGCAGCCGCGGAAGGGCACGCGTTCGCACAATGGGCCCGTCTGTTCAGCCGACAGCGGCGCCTGCAGTTCAGGTCCAGAATGGCCGGCAACAGGCTGCGCGTCTTCAACGCCGTGTTTCCGACGCTGTCGCTGCTGGTGATCGTGGCGGCGGCGACGGAGGGCGGCCGTGTCATACCGGAGATCCGCACGGGAGACTACCTGGCGTTCTCGGCTGCTTTCGGGGCGTGCCTGGCGGCCGTAGTCTCGATGAGCACGGCGGCGATGGATGCTCTCGGCGCCGTTCCCGTCTACGAAAGCGCCAAGCCGATTCTCGACGCGGCGCCGGAAATTCATGGCGCACGTGGCGATCCGGGAGCCCTGACCGGCAACATCGAGGCGCACCACTTGACGTTCCGCTATCTGCCGGATCTGCCGCCCGCCCTGCAGGACGTGTCGTTCACGGCGCGGCCAGGCGAGTTCATCGCGTTCGTCGGGCCGTCGGGATCGGGCAAGTCGACCCTGTTGCGGGTACTTCTCGGCTTCGAGCAACCGGATTCCGGATCCGTGTACTTCGACGGGCAGGACTTCGGCCGCCTGGACGTGCAGGCCGTTCGAAGCCAGATCGGCGTCGTCCTGCAGTCCGGGCGCGTGATGGCCGGCGATTTCTTCACGAACATCGTCGGCGCCTCCGCACACACGATCGAGGACGCCTGGGAAGCCGCGCGCATGGCTGGTCTGGCCGAGGACATCGAGGCGATGCCCATGGGCATGCACACGGTCGTCAGCGAAGGTGCGAACACCCTGTCCGGCGGTCAACGCCAGCGCCTGCTCATCGCGCGGGCCATCGTGAGCAAGCCGCGCGTGGTCTTCTTCGACGAGGCGACCAGTGCGCTCGACAACCGGACGCAGGCCATCGTGAGCCGGAGCCTGGAGCGGCTGAACGCCACGCGAGTCGTCATTGCGCACCGGCTGAGCACGATAGTGAACGCCACACGGATCTACGTCATGGAGCACGGACGCGTGGTCCAGTCGGGACGATACCAGGACCTCATCGCTCGCGAAGGGCCGTTCGCCGAGCTTGCGAAGCGGCAGGCGCACTGACCTCGACGGCAGGGAACCATGTTCAGCACGAATCCGAGACTCGATCGAGCAGCGGTCCTGGCCGGCGTCTGCACGCTGTCCATTCTCATGTGCACTTGCCGGCAGCCGGAGCTGTTCCGGGGCCAGGCGCAGGCGGAGGCGGGCGGACCCGTGACCATCGCTACCGCGTGGCCCTGGGAGTCGCGGGCGACCCTGTTGTACGGCCAGGGTCTGCAGATGGCCGTCGACGAAACGAACGCGGCGGGGGGTGTGCTGGGACGCCCGCTCCGGGTGTTGCGGGAGGACGATCGGGAGTCGGTCGACGAGGGCCGGCTCGTCGCCCGGCGTCTTGCACAGGATGACGACGTGGTGGCGGTGATCGGGCACATGCAGTCCTATGTCTCACTTCCCGCGGCCGCCATCTACGACCTGTTCGGGATCGTTCACCTCGCCCCGACGTCGACCGATCCCCGGCTGACGCAGCAGGGATACCGCCGGTTGTTCCGCATGACGTTCACCGATCGCGAGACCGGCGCCCAGATGGCGGACTTCGCCGCGGAGCGGGGTTACGACCGAATCGCCATCTACTACATCCGCAACGCGTACGGGCGGGGCCTGGCCAACGCGTTCGAGGAGCAGGCCGTCGAGCGCGGCGTCGGCATCGCCGACCGGCAGTCCTACGATCCCAACGCGGTGGGCGGGGATCGAGCGCTGACCGACATCCTGGCGTCCTGGCGGGATCTGAACCTGCGCGCGATCTTCATCGCGGGCGAGCCCCGCGAGGCGGCGGCGATGATCCGGGCCGCCCGCGAGCGTGCGATAGACGTTCCCGTGCTGGGCGGCGACGCGCTGGGCACGGCCGATTTCGTGAGCATGGGTGGCCGTGCGGTCGAGGGCACGGTGCTTGCGGCGGCGTTCCACCCGGGTGACGAGCGCGAAACGGTGCGGCAGTTCAGCGTGCGGTTCCGGGAGCGCTACGGCAGGTTGCCCGACGCATCGGCCGCGCTCGCCTACGATGCCGTGCGGCTGCTCGCGCACGGCATGACCCAGGCGGAATCGGTCGACCCGGACAGGGTGGCCGATGCCCTGCGAGCGACGGCGGGCTGGCGCGGGGTCACCGGGCCCGTCACCTTCACGGACGAAGGCGACCTGGTCGAGCGCGCTATCGGCAAGGTCGTTGTTCGCAACGGGCAACTCGTCTGGCTGGGCGACGACGCCGAGGGGGAGTGACGTGCCGGCCCGGGCAGACCGCTCGTCGGTGTTGCGTGCTCTCGGGGCGGCCCCGGCCGAGTGTATCGAGCTCCTGAGCTACAACGAGAATCACTTCGATCCGGCGGGTCTCGAGCGGGGCGGGCCTTTGCCGCTCGCGGACGAGCCCTTCGTGGCGACGTGGGAGCGGTACGCGCGGGAGGCGGAGTCCGACGGCGCGTGGGCCGTGCTCCGCCGCGCACTGGCGCAACTTCGGTTCCCCGTCCGGGAGGGAATGAGTCGCGAGTCCGCCTATGCGTCCGCCACCCGAAGTCCTGTGCCCGTCAGTGAGCCGGCCGCCCCGCCGAGCCTGCAGCGGCCGGGCGACCTGCGGATCGAGATCCACGCGACGCCCGCCGGCCGGTTGCCGGTGCTGATCGCCGCCTGCCGGGAAGACTTCGAGCTCCTGGTGCAGGCGTTGACGAAGCGCAACGAGCCGGCGCCCGTTCCTGCCGCGGTCGGCGCCTGCATGGTCGCCGGCTACACCAACGTCGATCGGCTGCGCCGGTTGAGGGATCGCTGGTGGGCGGCGCAACCGATCCCGACGCAGGCAGGCTGGAGGCGGGAGCTGCGAGAGCTGCTTCCGAAGAAGGAACTCTATCGAGACCGGTTCGTCATCGCGTCCACGGCGCCCTACAGCGCGGTGCCGGCCGACTGCCTCGGCCTCGACGCCGGGAGCTGGAAGCGGTTGTCGTTGATCATTCGCATCGAGCACGAGTCCATGCACTACTTCACGCGCCGCGTGTTCGGGTCCATGAAGAACCGGCTGTTCGACGAGCTGATCGCGGACTATGCGGGTGTCGTGCGCGCGACCGGCCGGTTCCGTGCGGACTGGGCTCTCAGGTTCCTCGGGCTCGAGTCGTATCCGGACTATCGGTCGGGCGGACGCCTCGAGCACTACCGCGGTGACCCTCCGCTCTCGGATGGCGCCTTCCGGGTCCTGCAGCGCCTGGTGACGCGCGCGGTCGAGAATCTGGAGGCGTGGTCCGCGGCCGGCGACGACGCGACGCGGCCGGACGGCCACATCCGCACGGTCGTCGCAATGACGAGGTTGACCGTCGAGGATCTCGCGTCGGCCGACGCCGCGCGACGTCTTCGCGCGGCTGCCCGGGCCGTCGCACCCCACGTGGGACGCGCGCCGCGGCCGGTGCACGCGAGACCGTTGTGGCGCCCCGATTGACACCCGCGATGCGCGCCCGTATAACCTTGGTGACTCGCACGAGCGACACGGAGATCCGAACACCGACGCGCATTCGGGGTGAACGCAATGTCAAGTCGATCCGCGAACCTTTCAACCCGTGGCCCGTGGCCGCTCGCGGCGGCGATTCTGGTGCTCGCGGCCGGGCCGTTCGCCGGCGCACCGGCGGCGGCCGGTCAGGACGCGGCTGCGGCGCCGGCCGTCGACTTCCAGCGGCAGGTGCGGCCGATCCTGGCGGACAACTGCTTCCAGTGCCATGGGCCGGACGAGAGCACCCGGCAGGTGCGGTTGCGGCTCGACACCGAGGAGGGGGCCTTCGCGGAACGGCCGAACGGCCACCCGATCGTCAAGGGGGATGCCGAGTCCAGCCTTGTCTTCCAGCGCATCGCGCACGCCGACGAGCGGCTGCGGATGCCGCCGGCCCACACCAACAAGACGCTGAACGACGAGCAGATCGACGTGCTGCGGCGCTGGATCGACGAGGGCGCTGCCTGGGACCAGCACTGGGCGTTCGAGCCGATCGTCCGTCCCGATGCGCCGGCCGTGACCGATGCCGACTGGGCGCGCAATCCGCTCGATCGCTTCGTCCTCGCCCGGCTGGAGGCCCAGGGGCTGGCGCCGGCGCCCGAGGCCGACCGGCGGACGCTGGCGCGTCGCGCGGCGCTCGACCTGACGGGTCTGCCGCCCGATCCCGCGCTGCTGCATGCATTCCTGAACGATCCGTCCGAGGACGCGTACGAGCGGTACGTCGACAGGTTGCTCGCGACCGAGCAGTGGGGCGAGCACCGGGCCCGCTACTGGCTCGACGCGGCGCGCTACGCCGACACGCACGGCATCCACATCGACAACTACCGCGAGATGTACCCCTACCGCGACTGGGTCATCCGCGCCTTCAACCGGAACAAGCCCTTCGACGAGTTCACGGTGGAGCAGGTGGCCGGCGATCTGCTGCCCGAGCCGAGCCTGGACCAGCTCGTGGCGTCCGGCTTCCAGCGCAACAACATCACGACCAACGAGGGCGGGGTCGTTCCCGAAGAGTACGAGGTCATCTACGCGAAGGATCGCGCGGAGACGGTCGGCAGCGTCTTTCTGGGTCTGACCGTCGGCTGCGCCACCTGCCACGACCACAAGTTCGACCCGATCCGGCAGCGCGAGTTCTACGCGATGACCGCGTTCTTCCGGAACACCACCCAATACGTCATGGACGGCAACGTCTCCGACCCGCCGCCCATCCTGGTGGTCCCGCAGGAGGCGGACCGGGATCTCTGGTACGACCTGCGGGAGGAGGCCGCCGACGTGGAGGCGCGCATGGCCGGCCGGGCGGCGGAGGTCGACACCGCCTTCACCGAGTGGCTCGCGACGGGCGACTACCGGAACCTGCAGTCGCCCCTGGAGGACGAGGCGCAGTGGATGCGGCTCGATCTCGGCGAACCGGCGGATCCGGCCTTCGAGATGGAAGGGCAGCGGCATCCGGTCACTCTCGAGGGCGGGGCGAAGATCGAGGCCGGGCCGCACGGCCTGGCGGCGCTCCGCTTCGATGACGCGTCGTGGGCGGGCCTCCCGTCCGTGCCCCTCGACACCGACACGCCCTTCTCGATCGCCCTGTGGATCTACCAGCCCGAGCTGGAAGGCAACTATGTCGTCGCGGGGCAGTACGACGTCGATGACGCCAATCGCGGCTGGTTGATGGACATCGGATCCCGGCAGCTCTCGTTCCGGATGACGGGCGGGCCGGACCCGGACGGCGAAGGGCGGCCGGCGCCGCGCGTCACGCCCAGCAACCTCAGGCGCTTGCCGCCCGGCGAGTGGACGCACATCGTGATCACGCACGACGGTACGGGCGAGCGCGCGGGGATGAACGTATTCCGGAACGGCGACGTGGTCGAGGCGTCGGGCAGCGAGTATTTCACGCGTGCGATCGGGAGCATCCGGACCGGCCTGCCGCTCGAGCTCGGCCGCGGCCGGACGACCGGCCGGGGCGGCCGCGACGAGCTGGAGATGCGCTACTTCACCGGCGGCGGCATCGCCGACCTGCGCGTCTTCAATCGCCCGCTCACGGTGCAGGAGGCCAGAATCGTTTCACTGTGGTCGACTCTGGAGCAGGCGCGTGACAAGCACGCCGCGGGGCTCGACGAGGCCGAGCGGGAGGCCTTGCGGCTCTACTACCTCAGCGTCGAGGACGAGCGGTACCGCGGGCTCGTCGCGCGCAGCCAGCAGATCGAGCGCGAGTGGCGCGAGATGCGCCGCCGCGGCGGCGTGACCCACGTGATGAACGAGCGCACGGACAGCGACGCCGCGGCGCACGTGCTCGACCGGGGGATGTACGACCAGCCGCTGGAGCGCGTGTTGGCGGGCACGCCGGCCGCGTTGCCGCCGATGGAGGAGTCGTGGCCGCGCAACCGCCTCGGGCTTGCCCGCTGGCTGGTCGACGAGGACAACCCGCTGACGAGCCGCGTGACGGCGAACCGCTTCTGGCAGCAGGTGTTCGGGACCGGTCTGGTCACGACCAGCGAGGACTTCGGCGCGCAGGGCGATCCGCCGACGCACCCGGCTCTGCTCGACTGGCTGGCGGTGGAGTTCCTTGCGTCGGACTGGGACGTCAAGCAGTTCTTCCGGACGCTGGTGACGTCGTCCACCTACCGGCAGTCCGCGTTGACGACGCCGGAGAAGCTGGAGGCGGACCCGGAGAACCGTCTGTTCTCGCGCGGCCCGCGCTTCCGGATGGACGCCGAGATGGTGCGCGATTCCGCCCTGGCCGCCAGCGGGCTGCTCGTGCCGACGATCGGCGGTCCCAGCGTGCGCCCGTACCAGCCGGCCGGTGTCTGGTCGACGGTGGCGATGCCGCAGAGCAATACCGGGACCTACCGGCAGGACGACGGCGAGAGCCTGTATCGCCGGAGCCTCTACACCTTCTGGAAGCGGTCGGCCCCGCCGCCGTCCATGGAGCTCTTCAACGCTCCGACCCGCGAGCACTCCGTCGTGCGCCGGGAGCGGACGAACACCCCGCTGCAGGCGCTGGTGACGATGAACGATCCGCAGTTCGTGGAGGCATCGCGGCACCTGGCCCAGCGCGCGATGCGGCAGGCGGGCGAAGGGTTCGAGCCGCGGCTCGACTTCGTGACCCTGCGGCTGCTCGCGCGGCGCTTCAGCGACGGCGAGCGCGAGATCGCGAAGCGTTCGTACGACCGTCTCGTGGAGGCCTATCGCGCGGATGCGGACGAGGCGGAGCGGCTTCTCGACGTGGGCGACTCGGCGCCGGACGACGCGTTGCCGCGCGCGGAGTCGGCGGCCTGGACCATGCTGGTGACCCAGGTGCTGAACCTGGACGAAGTGCTCAACAAGTAGCCGCGCGAGCAGCGGGAGAACGCGCAGCGGCGCAGGCGATCCGTCAACGAGAGGTTCACGATGCATCCAGTCAAAGAGGCGATCCAGGCGGAGACGCGGCGGCAGTTCTTCGGCAAGGTCGCCATGGGGGTCGGCGGGCTCGCCCTGTCCAGCCTCATGGCCGAGGACGCGTTCGCCGCGCCGCAGGACGCCGCGTCGTTCGGCGGCCTGCCGTCGTTGCCGCACTTCGCTCCGAAGGCGAAGCGCTGCATCTATCTGCACATGATGGGCGCCCCGCCGCAGATGGATCTGCTCGACTACAAGCCGAAGATGCGGGACTGGTACGACAAGGACCTGCCGGAGTCGATCCGCCAGGGGCAGCGCCTGACGACGATGACGTCGGGGCAGGCGCGCTTCCCGATCGCGCCCTCGGTTTTCGAGTTCAACCAGCACGGGCAGAGCGGCGCCTGGATTTCGGAGATCCTGCCGCACACGGCGCGGATGGCCGACGATATCGCCATCATCCGCTCGATGCACACCGACGCCATCAACCACGAGCCGGGCATCA
>WTGR01000916.1 GCA_011523485.1 Acidobacteriota bacterium | reverse complement strand
CGCAGACCGCCGCGAGCTGGACGTGGGGCAAGAGGTGCAACTGAGCGCGAACATCGGCATGTCCGACGGCACGACACGAGAGGGTGTCGACGCCGAGTGGATGTCGAGCAACACCGTGGTGGCGACGATCACCAGTTCCGGCTCGCTTGCGGGGCGCCAACCTGGCGGGTTCGAGGTCCGCGCCGAGGCGGAGCGCCTCTCGGCCACACTTTCGGGGTTGCGTGTCGTACCACCGGGAGAACCCGACTTCGCGATCCGAAACGTCCATCGGTACCCGGTTCGTGATCGCGCAGCGCACTGGATCGAGTTCGACGTGCACGCGCACGCAGCGATCAGCCGCCTCGAACTCAGAATCCGCATATACGCAAACGACCTGTTCGTCGACTGCGATCCTTGAGGTGCGCGAAACCGAGGTCGTCAACAGCTGGCCTGCTGCGGCCTAGAACGGCCTGCACGTAGGCCGAAACATGCTACTCGAACAATGTTCCACTGGCCCGCTCCCGATGGTATCGGCATCCGACAAGCAACCCGAACAACAACAGAACGCCGGCGAGTGGCAGCGCGGGCACGGCCGGTGTGTCGTTAATCTCGACAGCGACGCGCTGGCCGACGGTCCAGACCTCGGACGGTGGCGGCCACTGGTAGTATTGATAACCTCCTGTTACCTCGGTAGTGATGGCCGCCGTCCCGAGAGGATAGGGCACACCATCTACCCAGAGGGTAAGACTGTCCGGCGGCTTGGGGCCGATGCCGGCGATCATTCCGAGGGATTCGGCGTCCCGCCGAACCAGCAGGACGTAGCCGACGTGATACTCCTGCCCATCGAGTGCAAACTCGGATGGCACGAGCGATCCGGCTGAGTTGGCAGACCCAGGCACCTGGTAACCGAACCGTTCCGTACCGTCACTCGTGTTGGTCGCGGGTATGTGGCCGACGGTCATCGTCGCGTGCCAGGGTATCTGGGCGCGGACGGATGCGGTACCGATGACGAAGACGAACAGCAACGAGAATAATGTGCGTGTCAACTGTGTCAATTCAACAACACCCCTTTCACAGGGCAAGGAACTGACGGGTGACACCCGTCAGCCCCGCCCTGTTGGTTGGCCGCGCCACGCGACCATCGGCCCTGCTCAGCCATCGGCCCCGCTCAGCATTCCAAGCCGCACAGTCGCGTTTTGGCGGTAGACCGCGGACAGTACTCCCGCAACACCCGATGGAGGCCGACAACACTTGTTCTATCTATTCAGGCGTCGGTGAAGCGAAATCCGAACAGCGAAAGTCGGCCGCGGCTGGGCGACTATCTCGCGGCTCACCCGCCGGCTGATGAACCAGCCCGCGGCCAGCGTCATCGCCAACCCGCCCGCAGGGAGCATGATGCGTCGAGCGGCGGGTTCCCGTATCCGCTGCTCACCTCGCCGACGTAGACGGCTTCCTCGGCGGCACGGGCGGACAGCACCGAAGCGCGCCGCCGGCCGTCTCCAGCATGCTGACGATGGGGGAAGCGCGCGCCAGGGGCGCCATGTCGCTGTCCGGATCGTCGAGGCCGTCGGCTTCCGCCCCGGCATCGCCCGTGGCAGCAGGGTGACCGGGGTGCCGCTGCCTCGTTTCGCCGTCCGTACGATCCGGCAGACCGCCGTGATTGCCGAGCCCGACCAGGGCGAGAGTCTTTCGGGACTTCAGCGCCGGCGATCACTGTCGTTGTCTGCACCGGCGCCGCAGCGCGTCCGCGATCGGCTCACATCGAACTCCTTGGAGCGTTCCACGGCGGCTCTTGAAGTCTCTGCGTTCGCTTTCCGCTTCACGGACGCCTCTATAGATGAGTGGTTTCTCTGGAGGATGGCGGTTCCGCGGTCGCCTCGCCGGTGACGGCGATAGCGATGAGGGCCGCTGTCCGGTCTTGAACCGCACGGAGGGAGGACGGGATGAATGCTGATGTGATTGTCGCGCACGTCGCGAGCGACGGGACGCGCAAGGTGTTTCGCCAGGGCGCCGGGAACGAAGGTCCGCGCCCCCTTGACGACGAGGAGCTCGAGGCGGTCGCCGGCGGGGCCGACTTCAGGGTGACCTTCACGGATGGCTGCGTGGTTACCGTCCAGGGTGTGGATAACGGGTTGCGGGCGTCGCAAGAAGCGCTGAACTACCACCGCACTTTCACCGATCACACGAACCACGACCACAGTGTCGACCAGATCTAGAACCCCTTCCATGGTGAGATTCCACGTGGCGCTCGGAGCGGTGGCGGCCGTGGTCCGGCGCCCGGCGCCACGTCCGGATGCCGCTCTCCCGCGCACCGCAAGGTCGCGTGACCCATGACGACGGATCGCCCGAGGCTGTTCCGGCAATCGGTGCTGGATCGCCTTTCGACTTCCGACCGCCTCGACCGGACGCTGGCCGTGTCGTCGGCCAAGGGGTGGCTGGCGCTGACGATGCTCGGCGTGATGACGGCAGCCGTCTTCGCGTGGTCCATGCTGGGCGAGGTGTCCACGTTCGTCCCGGCGCCGGGCATCCTGCTCGGGCGCGGCGGGGTGATCGTCGACGCCGTCTCCACCGGCGCCGGCTCGCTGATTCGCATCCTGCCCCGTGTCGGCGATTGGGTGGAGGACGGGTTGCCGGTCGCGGTGATCGTGGACTCGGAGGCCGAGGAGCTGCATCGCACGGCGGTTGGGCTGGTCGCCGAGAGCGCGCGGGCCCTCGCGGCGCTGCAGGCCGCGAGAGAAGCCGAGAGCGCCGTGCGGGCCGAGATTGTCGCCAGACAGCGCCGCCGCTACGAGACGATGGAGGAGAGCGCCCGCGACTCGGTTGACGTGGCTCGCGAGTTCCTCGAGGCCACGCGCACGTTCGTCGCCGAGGGCCTCGTCACGAGAATCGATCTGGAGCAGAGCCAACGGGCTTTCGACGCTTCCCAGCGGGAGCTGTTCGCGATCCTCCGCGAGCGCGAGGAGCTCGAGTACGAGGAAGTACGGCGCCGGCACGAGCAGGAGGCCGAGATCGCCGGGCAGGAGGCGAGCCTGCAGGCCGCGAAGCGGGCGGTGAGCGAGCTGGAGGCGCGGCTTGCCACCCATGAGATTCTCGCGCCGGTCTCGGGCCGCGTGGCGGAGATCAAGGCGGCGGTGGGAGCCGTGCTGAGCGCTGGCGTCCCCGTGCTCAGCATCCGGCCCGCGACCGAATCGCTCGAGGCGCTCATCTACGTCGCTCCCGTTGACGGCAAGCGCGTGGTTCCCGGCATGGAGGTTCTGGTGTCTCCGTCCAGCGCGAGCAGAGAGGAGTACGGATCCATCCGGGGGCGGATCACGGAGATCGCCGCCTTCCCGGCGAGCCTGCAGGGCATGGTCGCGGTGCTGCAGAGTCCGGACCTCGCGGAGGCGTTCTGGTCCGACGGGCCGCCCTACGCGGGCCGCGTCGCCCTGGACACGGACCCGTCGACGGCGAGCGGTCTGGCGTGGACGTCGTCCCGGGGCGCGGGCCTGTCGGTCTCCTCGGGCACGCTCGTGGACGTCGAGATCAAGGTCGAGAGCCGGCCGCCGATCACCCTGGTCGCGCCGGCCCTCCGACGGTTGCTGGACGGTTGAGCACCGACCTCCGCTCGCGGGCCAACCTGCGCCGGGGCCGCGGCGGCCGCCGACTGGTTGTTCGTTTTTGGTTCCTCGAACGCCTTCTCCTATAGCGGCCTCGCATTGAGGAGGCGCTGCGGGCCCTCACGCGCGGAACCCGCAGGAGTGGGCCTTCCCGGCGGACGGTCCGGTCGTCGAGCGCCTGAGTTCGGCTCATTGGTGGACGAAGGATGAGTTCGTTCAGTCTTCGAAATGGCCACTACGCGGAGGGAGGACGAGATGAGTATCGATACGGTCTTGGAGCACGCCACAAGCGACGGAGTCCGCACAGTGCTTCGGAAGAGTGACGAGGACGAAGGTCCGCGCCCCATTGACGACGAGGAACTCGAGGCAATCGCCGGCGGCTCATCCTATCGCGTGACATTCCAGGATGGCTGTACGATTGACGTCACCTTCCACGGCGGGACTGGTGGGATGTCGGAAATGGACCGGGCGGCACAGGATGCACAGGAGGTCCACGGTCTGACCGGTCACCAGAACGAGGTCACTTCGGTTACCAGCCTGTAGCCAAGCCAATCTCATGGCGACGGATGGCCCTGGGCTGTTCCGGCAATCGGTGCTGGATCGCCCTTCGACTTCGGACCGCCTCGACCGGACGCTGGCCGTGTCGTCGGCCAAGGGGTGGCTTGCGTGACGATGCTCGGCGGGATGACGGCATCCGTCTTCGCGTGGTCCATGCCGGGCGAGGTGTCCACGTTCGTCCCGGTGCCGGGCATCCTGCTCGGAAGCGGCGGGGTGATCACCCTGGTCGCGCCGGCGCTGCGACGGTTGCTGGACGGTTGAGCACGGACCTCCGCTCGCGGGCCAACCTGCGCCGGGGGCGCGGCGGCCGCCGGAAGACGCCGGTCATCCTGCAGATGGAGGGGACCGAGTGCGGCGCGGCCTGTCTCGGGATGATCCTCGCCTACCACGGCCGCTGGATGTCGCTCGAGAGGCTGCGCGTTCTCTGCGGGGTGTCGCGAGACGGCAGCAAGGCGGCCCGGATGATTCGGGCGGCGCGCGAGTGCGGGCTGATCGCCGGCGGCTTCCACAGCGAGCCGCACGGGTTGTTCGACCTTCCCTTCCCGCTCATCGTCCACTGGAACTTCGACCATTTCATCGTGGTCGAGGGCATCCGCAAGGACCGCGTCTGGGTGGTCGACCCGGCGAGCGGTCCCCGGCGGATGACGCTCCGGGAGTTCGATCGGGGGTTCACCGGCGTCTGTCTGGCCTTCGCGCCGGGGCCCGAGTGGCGGCCCGGCGGCAGCGCGCCGGGCGCCGTGCGGGGCCTGGCATCGCGCCTCGGCCGGACCCGTTCGGCGCTCCTGTTCGCGTTGGCGGCGACGGCCGCCCTCGCCGTCCCGGGGCTCGCCGCGGCGACGCTCGTCAGGGTCTTCATCGACAGCGTGCTGATACCGGGAGACGGCACGTGGGCGATGCCGGTCGTGCTCGGCCTCGTCGTGGCCGGCCTGGTGCAGGCGGGGCTGATATGGCTCCAGCAGACGAGCCTGGCCCGCATCGAGGCCAGGCTCTCCCTGGTGATGATCACGCGGTTTCTCGAGCACCTGGTGGCGCTGCCGATGGCGTTCTTCGAGCAGCGGTTCATCGGCGACATCACGGCCCGCATCGGGTCGAACGACCGGGTCGCGCGCCTGCTCTCGGGCGAGCTGGTGGGCGCCGCGATGGGGCTGCTGACGATGGCGATCTACGCGGCCGCGCTGCTCTCCTACGACGCGGGTCTGGCCCTGATCGTCTTCGCGCTCGCCCTCGCGAACCTCGCCGCCCTCCGCGGCGTCTCGCGCACGCGGGAGAACGCGACCCGGCGCCTGCTGAAGGAGCGCGGCAAGGTGGACGGCGTCGCCCTCAACGCGCTCGGCCGAATCGAGACCGTCAAGGCCGGCGGCGAAGAGGGGCAGCTCTTCTCGCGCTGGTCGGGGCTGTACGCCAACGCCCTCGCGGCCCAGCAGGACCTGACCCGCGTGACCGGCCTGCTCAACGTCGTGCCCCCGCTGCTGCTCTCGCTCGGCACCGTCGCCATTCTGGGCGTGGGCGGCCTCCGGGTGCTCGACGGCGCCCTCAGCATCGGCGGGCTGGTGGCGTTCCTCACCTTGACGACGAGCTTCCTCGCCCCGGTGAACCGGCTCGTGGGGCTCGGCGCCAGCCTGCAGACGGTGCGCGGCGACCTCGCGCGGCTCGACGACGTGCTGCGCTACGAGCCCGACGGGCGGGCGGCCCAGGCCCTCCTCGGTCCGCCGCCGGACCCGCCGCCGCCGGCGCGGGGCGTGGTCGTCTTCGACCGGGTGACCTTCGGCTACAACCCCCACGAGCCGCCGCTGATCGAGAACCTCGGCTTCTCGATCGCCCCGGGCCAGCGCGTCGCCCTCGTCGGGGGATCGGGAAGCGGCAAGTCCACCGTGGCCCGGCTGCTGGCGGGCCTCATCCGGCCCTGGTCGGGGACCATCTCCATCGACGGGCGTCCGGTCGCCGACATTCCTCCCAGCCACTTCGCGGCCATGGCGTCCCACGTGGACCAGACGGTGGTGCTCTTCCAGGGGACCGTGCGCGAGAACGTCACCCTGTGGAACCCCACGATCGACGAGCGCCAGGTCACCCGGGCGCTGCGCGATGCCGCCGTGTACGACGAGGTCATGTGCCGCCCCGGCAAGTACGACGCGCCGGTAGACGAGAACGGCCGCAACTTCAGCGGCGGGCAGCGCCAGCGCCTGGCCCTCGCCCGCGCCCTCGCGCCCGACCCGGCCCTGCTCGTTCTCGACGAGGCGACGGCGGCCCTCGACACCGTGACGGAGGCCGCCATCGACGACAACCTGCGCCGCCGCGGCGCCACCTGCCTCATCGTCGCCCACCGGTTGAGCACGATCCGCGACGCCGACGAGATCATCGTTCTCGAGGGCGGACGGGTCGCCCAGCGCGGGACGCACGAGCGGCTGATGGCCGAGGACGAGGGGCCCTACCGGTCGCTCGTCGCGTCGAGCTGAAGCATGCCCTCATCGGCCCACCTCGTCGAGCGCATCGGCGGCGTCCCCTTCACGGCCGGCGCCCACCGCACGTTGCCGCTGGGCGACCCCGGCCGGATCTACCTCGTCGAGCAGGGTCACGTGGACGTCTTCGCGGCCGAGCTCCGGGGCGCCGAAGTGGTGAACCGGCGGCCGTTCGCCACCCGGGCCCCCGCCGGCGCGATCGTGTTCGGCGCGACGCGCGCGGTGCTCGGCGACCGCGCCTTCGAGCTGCTCGGGGTGCCGTCCCGCGACGCGGTCATCGTCGAGGGAGAGCGCTCGGGGCTCGCCGAGGGCGTCCTCGACGTGGACCTGATCTCGCGGATCGACGACTGGGTGTGGCGGCTCTCCGAGTTCCTGGCCCGGCAGGCGGGCCCGGTTCCGCGCGGAACCGGGCTGCTGGAGGCGGACCCGGACGTGCCCCAGGCGGCCGGGGTCACGCTGAGCGCCCATCACCTGGACGTCGTCTGGATGTCGGCGGACCGGCCGGTCCGGCTCATGGGAAGCGCGGAGCTGAACCTCGCGGCGGGCGATGTCCTGCCGCTGTCCGAGCGCACGTGGGTCGAGACCGGAGAGAAGGAGACCCTGGTGTCCGCCGTGCACACTCCCCGGGCCTTTCTGTCCGGGACGCTCTGGCCGGCGCTGGACCGCTTCGGCACGCTGGTCCTTCTCCACTCGGTGACGGTGAGGCGCGAAGACGCGGAGGTCCTCGAAGAGCGTCACCGGGACATCCGGGAGGCTCACCGGGCCGCCGGCCGGGCCGCCCGGCGCGACCTGGCGTCCGTCCTGAAGACCGGGAAGGAGGCAGGTCCGCCAGCCTCGGGCGGCCCCACCCCGGCCGAGGCCGTCCTGCAGGCCCTCGCCGCCTCGATCGGCGTCGAGGCCCCGCTGCGCCGGGTGGACGAGGAGACCGCCGACCCGCTCGAGGCGTACCTGTCCATCGCCCGCGGGTCGGCGGTGCGCGCCCGGCGCATCACCCTTGCGCCGGGCTGGTGGAAGCGGGACGGGCCCTCCTTCGCCGGGGTGACGAAGGAGGACGGGCGTCCGGTCGCCGTGCTGTCGGACGGGCGCGGGCGCTTCCACGCGACGGACCCGGCGACGAACCGGTCCTTCCGGGTCGGACGCCGGGAAGCGGCCGGCATCGCGGAGGAAGGCGTGATGCTCTATTCCTCCTTCCCGGTCGGCGTCCGCGGGGTCGCCGCGGCCCTGGGCCATGTCGCGGGCGCGGTGGCCGCGGATGTTCGCAGCGTGCTGCTCACGAGCGTCCTCGGCGGCCTGGTCGGGCTCGCCACGCCGATTGCGACCGGGCATCTCCTCGCCACGGTCATCCCGCGGTCCGACACCCCGATGTGGATCGCGGGGCTGGCCGCGCTGTTCCTGTGCGCCGTGGGCGGCGCCGTCTTCCAGGTCGTGCAGGCGTTCGCCATGATGCGGATCG
Organism: Acidobacteriota bacterium; assembly: GCA_011523485.1. Next base: position 1,230 of record WTGR01000916.1, on the reverse strand, counting down.
AGGGCCGGCTGGACGAGCGACTTCAGAGCGCGCTGTGGAGCCGGGTGCTCTCGCTGCCGGTCGGCTTCTTCCGGCAGTACGCGGCTGGCGACCTCGCCGACCGGCTGGGGGCGTTGCCGGCCATCCGGTCGAGCCTGTCCGGGGCCGCCGTCCGGTCCCTCGTGGGCGGACTGTTCTCCCTGTCGAGCTTCGGGCTGCTGCTGTACTACAGCCTGCGCCTCGCCGCCGTCGCCGGCGTGCTGCTGCTGGCCCTGGCCGCGGTGAGCCTGCTCCTCGGCCGCCTGCAGATGCGGCGCCACCGGGAGGCGCTGAAGATGCAGGGCGTCATCGACGGGATGCTCTTCCAGATGCTCACGGGCCTCGCCAAGCTCCGCGTCGCCAACGCCGAGCCGTATGTCTTCGCACGCTGGGCCGGGCTCTTCGCCGGGCAGCGGCGCACGACGCTGGCGGCGCGCCGCTGGGCGGCCGCGCAGCTCGCCTTCAACGGCCTGTTCACGCCCGTGGCGTCGGCGGTGCTGCTCGCGGTGATCTGGCTGTTCCTCATCCAGGGCGAGGAGTCGTCCTCCTTCGGGCTCGCGGCGTTCCTGATCGCCTTCTCCGCCTTCGGCCAGCTCGCCGCGGGGGTGACGGGGCTGCTCGGGGCGGCGACGACGCTGATCGCCCTGGTTCCTCTCGTCGAACGCGTGAAGCCGGTGCTCGAGGCCGAGCCGGAGGCGGCCGAGGGGCGCACCGACCCCGGAGACCTGACCGGCGACATCGAGCTGCGGGACGTCCACTTCCGCTACCGGCCCGACAGCGAGAAGGTCCTCCGGGGCGTGTCCCTCCGGATCCGGCCCGGCGACTACGTCGCCATCGTCGGTCCCTCCGGCTCCGGGAAGTCGACGATCTACCGGCTGCTGTTCGGCTTCGAGCGCCCGGACTCGGGGGCGGTGCTGTTCGACGGGCACGACCTCCTGAACCTCGATCTCGAGGCGGTCCGCCGCCATCTGGGCGTCGTCCTGCAGGACGGTCAGGCGGTGGCCGACAGCATCCTGAACAACGTCGCCGGCTCCGCCCGGCTGAGCGCCGACGAGATCTGGGAGGCGCTGCGCGCCGCCGGCCTCGAGGACGACGTCCGGGCGATGCCGATGGGGCTGCACACGATGCTGCACGAGGGCGGGGGCGGACTCTCCGGGGGGCAGCGGCAGCGGCTGCTGATCGCCCGCGCGCTGGCCCGCAAGCCCCGCATCC
>WTGR01000373.1 GCA_011523485.1 Acidobacteriota bacterium | reverse complement strand
CGCCGCACGACGTGCAGTAGAGGGCCGGGATCGGCACGCCCCACGAGCGCTGCCGCGAGATGCACCAGTCGGGCCGGTTGGCCACCATGTTGTGGATCCGCTCTTCTCCCCAGGCGGGAAACCACCTGACTCGCGCGATGGCGTCGAGCGCCCGCTGCCGCAGTCGACCCCGGTCGAGCGCGATGAACCACTGCGACGTGGCGAGGAAGATGACCGGTTTGTGGCAGCGCCAGCAGTGGGGGTACGAGTGTTCCACATCGGAGCGGCGCCAGAGCCGGCCCCGCTCGGCGAGGGCGGCTTCCACCTGCGGGTTGGACTCGAAGACGCCCATCCCGCCGAAAAGACCCACATCGTCCGCGAAACGACCTCCCGGTCCGACCGGCGCGTAGACGTCCAGGCCGTACCTGACGCCCGTATGGAAGTCGTCGGCGCCGTGCCCCGGCGCGGTGTGCACGGCTCCCGTGCCCTGCTCGAGGGTCACGTAGTCGGCCAGTACCGCGATCGAGTCGCGGTCGTACAGCGGATGCCGGAACCGCAGCCCCTCCAGGTCGGCTCCCCGGAACGTCGCGAGCGGAGCTTCCAGCACCCGGCCGGTCTGCCCGGCGACGCGGTCGGCCAGGGGCTCGGCCAGAATGACGGCGCCCGCCCTTCCATCCTGCGTCGTGGTCGCGTATGCCCCGTAGGTCACCTCGGGGTGAAAGGCGACGGCGAGGTTCGACGGAATCGTCCACGGCGTCGTCGTCCAGATCAGCACTCCCGCGGCGCGGTCGGCCAGGGCCGGCGCCAGCGCGCGCAGCGCCGGCTCGCTCCCCGTGGAGAGCGGGAACTCCACGAAGATCGACGGCGACCGGTGGGGTTCGTACTCGACTTCGGCTTCGGCCAGCGCCGTGCGGCACCCGATGCACCAGTGCACCGGTTTCTTGCCGCGGTAGACGAGGCCCTGCTCGACGAACCGGCCCAGCGCGCGGACGATGGTCGCCTGGTAGGCGTAGCGCATCGTCTGGTACGGCGCGGCCCAGTCGCCGAGCACGCCGAGACGCTTGAAGCCGGCGCGCTGAACGTCGATGTAGCGCTCCGCGTACCGCCGGCACTCTCGGCGCACGTCGGCCACGCTCATGTCCCGCTTGCGCTTGCCCAGCTCGCGGTCCACCCGCAGCTCGATCGGCAGCCCGTGGCAGTCCCAGCCGGGCACGTAGGGCGCGTCGAAGCCGGCCATCGTGCGGGCCCGGACGATGAAGTCCTTCAGGATCTTGTTCAGCGCGGTGCCGACGTGGATCTCGCCGTTGGCGTACGGCGGCCCATCGTGGAGCACGTAACGGGGCGCGCCGCGCCGCCGCTCCCGGATCCGGCCGTACAGATCCGTCTCCTCCCAACGGGCGATCGCGTCCGGCTCGGTGGCGGGCAACCCGGCCTTCATCCGAAAGCCGGTCCGCGGCAGGTTCAGAGTCTCTTTCCAGTCGGGCATGGCGAGGCGGCGCGCGGTGCCGACGCGGGCGGGCGGCGCCACTCGCTTCAATTGTAGTGCAAATATAATGGTCCTCATGCCGGTCGGGACGCCCCCCGCGCCGCACGCCGCACGCTCCCGCAACGGCCCCGCGCGACGCGTCAACGCCGTCTTTTTCGACGTCGACTTCACCCTCATCCATCCCGGACCCGCCTTCGACGGCGAGGGCTACAGGAACTTCGCCGCGCGCCACGGTCTCGAGGTCGACGCGTCCCGTTTCGAGGAGGCGGTGCGCGACGCCTCCGTGGAGCTCGAGCGGCTGCAGGACGGCGCCTACCGGCCGGAGCCGTTTCTGCGCTACGTGTCGCGCGTTCTGATCCGGATGGGCGCGGTCGGCGAGGGCATCGAGGCCTGCTCGCTCCAGATTTACGACGAGTGGGCCCTGTGTCACCACTTCACGCTCTACGACGACGTGTCGCCGACGCTCGCGGCCCTGCACGCGGCCGGCTACCGCATCGGCCTGATCTCCAACACGCACCGCTGCCTGGACTCGTTCCAGTCCCACTTCGCGTTGGAGCCGTTCATCACCGCCGCGGTGTCGTCGTCGGACCACGGCTACCTGAAGCCGCACCCGAGCATCTTTCGCGCCGCTCTCGACCGCATCGGGACCTCCGCGTCGGACGGGGTCATGGTGGGCGACAGCATGATCCACGACATCGCGGGGGCCCGCCGGGTGGGCATGGCGGCGGTGCTGCTCGTCCGATCCGGACAGGCGCCGGAGAACGTGGACGGCGTGCCGGTGATCCGGACGCTCGCCGAGCTCCCGGGCCTGCTCGCCGGGGGGTGCGGCGGGCGTCGCCCTGCGCAGGCTGACGCGAGTTGAGGGACGTGGTGTTGCACAAGGGACATCGTGTTGCACGAGAGAGAGACAACGGTCCGTGATGGGAGTAGGATGGGGCGATGGCTTTCATGATGCCGCCGTGCGCCGCCTCGTTGCGTTCGGCTCCACGTGCCCGTCGCTTCACCGTTCTGGCCGTCCTGCTCGCCCTCTGGGGATTCCCTCCGACACCGGCGGACGCCCAGTCGCGGCGGCTCTACGTGCAGGCGTTCGAGCGGGGCACCGGCTCCATCGTCACCGATCTCGGAGTGCCGGAGGTGATCGTGCGGGAGGACGGCGTCGTCCTGCCGGTGACCGACGTGCGGCCGGCGAACCTGCCGACCAAGCTCGTGGTCCTGGTGGACAACAGCCGTACCGCCGCGCGCGCGTTCGATCGCGTCCGCGACGGACTGCGCGGCTTCTTCGACCGCCTGCCGAACCAGGAGGTGTCGCTGCTCTCCCTGTCGCCGCAGCCTCGCTGGTGGGCGCAGGGTGCGATCGGCCAGGAAGAGATCGACGCCGGGCTGCGCCGGATGGAGGTCGGAGGGCGCTCGATGCGGCTCATCGACGGTCTGGCGGAGGCCAGCGAGTGGATGGCCGAGGATACGGGACCGCACCGGCCCGTAATCGTGATCGTTGCGTCGTCCGGGCGCGACCGGAGCGCGGATCGCACCGAGAAGTTCCTGGATACCGCCCAGGAGTTGCTGCGGCGCGGCGTCACCGTGCATTCGCTGTTGATGCTGCCGCCGGCGCCGGGCTCGCTGCAGCGGCGCGTGTCGGTGGCCGAGGCGGTCGGCCGTGACCTGGAGAAGTTCACCGGCGGGTCCCAGGCGACCGTCTTTCTCGGGTCGCGCCTCGATGACCCGCTGGGCGACATCGCGAGTCGCATCGTGCGGCGGAACCGGGAGCTGTCGAGTCAGCACGAGGTCCGCTTCGAGCGCCCCGACGACCTTCCGCGCGGGCAGATTCAGGTCGACGTCCTCCGGCTCGGGGTCCGTTACATCGTGTCGGCGAACGGCAAGCTGGCGGAGTCCGCCGGGCGTGGGGCGGCCCGAATCTCCAACGCTCGATGAGGATGAGGACCGCCTCGGAACGGGCCGGCCGGTGACCGTCAGCCGCCCGATGTGTTCCCTCGTCGCGCCTTGCCGCGCGGGCGCCTCGTTTCCCGTGTGACAGCCAGGACCTGACCGCGGTTGCGTTGACCGACGGCCAGGGACAATAGCCGCGGGCCAGGGTGCCGCGCCGGCCGCGGGTCGCTTCGCGTAGCGGCATCCGATCGGCGCACGTCCCGTCACGGTGCGGGAGGCGCCGCCGTCTCGAGCCGTTCGGCCTCGGCGTAGTGGCGTCGAGCCCCGTCGGCATCGCCCAGCTCCTCGAGCGCGATCCCCAGGTTGCGGTGTGCGCGCACCCCCGTCGGATCGAGTCGAACCGCCTCCCGGAAGGCCTCCGCCGCTTCCGCCATGCGAGCTCCCGAGGCAAGGGCTATCCCGAGGTTGTTGTACGCCTCGGCGTCCTCCGGCCACGCGTCGACCGCGAAACGGAACTGCTCGGCCGCCTCCGCGTACAGGTTCGCGGCGAGCAGCGCGTTTCCGAAGTTGTAGCGCAGGTCGCCGGTGGCGGGGTCGGCGGCGATCGCCTGCCGATAGTGCTCGATGGCGCGGTCGTTCTCGCCGGTGGCAGCCAGAGCGCTCCCGATGTTGCTGTGCGCCTGGGCGTAGTCGGCGTCCAGGGTGAGGGCGGTCTCGTAGAGCCCGATGGCCCGCTCCAGATCTCCCCGCTCGCGATACGCGGTGGCCAGGTTGTTGTAGGACGCGGCGCGCATGTGGTCCTTCGACAGCAGCGGCCAGTTGGCGCCGACGATGCAGGCGAGGACGATCCCCGCGACGAGGGGCGCGTGCGCGACGGTGGCGGTGCGCCGTGCGACGCGCACCAGATGCTCTCCGCCGGCCGCTGCGAACAGCACGAGAAGCGGCGCCAGGGGATAGCGGTAGCGGGCGAAGACGTAGAACGCGATCACGCTCGCCGCGTACAGCCCGAGCATCAGGTACAGCGGGAGAAGCCGCCGGCGGTGCGGCCAGGTGGCCGCGATGCCGACTACGGCGAGCGGCACGAGCAGCCCGAAGTGGGTGAGCCAGCCGGTCGCGGCCAGCGGCAGGGAGTGCTCCGCGTGGGCGTACTGGCTCTCGGTGTCGATCACCTCGACCGCATTGAACGTGAGCGCCGTCTTGCGGACCAGCAGCAGCAGCCAGCGTCCCGGCGCCGCCGCGATGTCGTCGAACGCTTGGCCGACCCAGTAGCGCGACACGCCGGCCGGTGTGAGATCGCGTCCAACCGCCGCCTCGGCCAGGGCGGTCGCGTCGTCGCGCTCGAACGCCGCATCGCCCCGGCCGTACCGCAGCGGACGATAGGCGCCGTCCGCGTCCGCACTGTTGCCGATGTAGAAGTTCGGTCCGAACTGCGACGTCGTCAGGTGCCATTCCCCGCCGACGGCGCCGTTGCGCAAGGCGACCGGAACCAGCACGATGGCGACCCCGGCGGCCATGAGCGCGGCCTGCCGCAGCCAGTCGCGCCGCTCGCCCCGTCCCAGCCAGAGCCAGGCGCCCAGGGCCGCCACCAGGATCAGCGCGTTCTCGCGGGTCAGGCACAGCGCACCGAGGATGGCGCCGACGCCGACCCAGCGACGGGCGGGTGGTGCGCCGTCCAGGGTTCGGCTCAGCATCCAGAGGAGTCCCGTCAGCAGGAAGACGTCGACCACCGACTTCTGCAGGGTCGCGTCGACGAAGATCGCCGGCGCATAGAGGGCCAGCGCCGCCCCGGCGACGATGCCCACCCGCGGCGAGAGGAAGCGTCCCCCGGCCGCCGCGAGCAGGACGGCCGAGGCCGAGCCCAGCGCCGCCTGGCAGACGCGCACGACGGTGACGTCCGATCCGAGCGCGGCATGCACCACACCGAGGAGATAGGGATAGAGCGGCGCCTGATAGAAGACCTCGGAGCCGAGCCAGTCGCCGGCCGCGAGCTCCCGCGCCCAGCGATCGTAGCCCGCCGAGTCGCCGAGCAGGAGGTCGCCGAAGGGGGAGGCGCCGAGCTGCCAGACGTGGACGAGGCGTACGAGCAGGGCCGTCGCGAAGATCGCGGCCAGCGCCGGTGCTCCGACGGTTGGGCGAGCAGCGGGCGGCCGGGCGCGCCCGGCGGCACTACGGCCGCCGCGCTCGTGGCGCGCCCGGCGCCGCTGGGTGGTACGTCGTCCCATCGTTCCCCTGCTCCCGTAACTATAGCGACAGCGGCCGTTGCCTCTGTGCGCGCCGCTGGGGCGTCGAGCTCCCGCGGCCGGTCTTGTGGCAGACTCGTCGGGAGCATCATGGCCGACGTTCGCTCCGTGCCCACCGTCCGTGTCGCGTCGATGGCGGTTGTCGCCGCGTGCGCCGCGGTTGTCGCCACGTGCGCAATCGGGCCCGGAAGCGACGCTGCGCCGCCGCGCCTGGAGCCCGGCGCCGGCGACGGGGGCATCGCCTACGTCGACGATGCGGCCTGCGCCGACTGCCACGCGCGGGAGCACGAGGCGTGGTCCGGCTCGCACCACGACCTCGCCATGCAGGAGGCTACCGCGGAGACCGTGCTGGGCGACTTCGACGACGCCACGTTCACCCACTTCGGAGTGACCTCCCGTTTCTTCGAGCGCGACGGCCGGTTCTTCGTCAACACACAGGGGCCCGACGGGCGACTCGCGGACTTCGAGCTGGCCTACACCTTCGGCGTCGAGCCGCTGCAGCAGTACCTGGCGCCGTTCCCCGGCGGACGCCTCCAGAGCCTGACGATCGCCTGGGACACGGCGCGCGGCGCGTGGTTCCACCTCTATCCGGACCGGGAGATCCCACCGGACGACCCCCTGCACTGGACCGGCCGCTACCAGCGCTGGAACATGATGTGCGCCGAGTGCCACTCGACCCATCTGCGCCCGAACTACGACGCGGACAGCGATACGTGCCGCACTACCTGGGCGGCCATCGACGTCGGCTGTCAGGCGTGCCACGGTCCCGGTGGGGCGCACGTCGAACTGGCCCGCGCCGTCCCGGAGGCGATTGCTAGGCTGCCGCCGTCCGGTGCGCCGGGATCCACCATGTCCGACGGCGCTCCGCGCCCGGCCGCTCTCGGCCTCGTTGGCGACCTCGGCGCCGGTGCGAACGCCGAGCTCCGCGCCTGCGCCGGCTGCCACTCCCGGCGCCAGCGCCTCACACAGACGGATCGCGCCGGGCGTCCGTTCCTCGACGATTTCCTGCCCGCACGGCTCGACGAGGGCCTGTACCACGCGGACGGGCAGATCCAGGACGAGGTCTACGTCTGGGGATCGTTCGTCCAGAGCCGCATGCACGCGGCGGGCGTCCGCTGTTCGGACTGCCACGACCCGCACCGGCTCGTTCTGCGCGCGCAGGGCGACGCGGTCTGTCTGCAGTGCCACCGGGCGACGCCGGTGGAGCGGTTCCCGATGCTCTCGCCCGGGCGCTACGATACGCCGGACCACCACTTCCACCCGCCGGCCTCGGCCGGTGCGCGTTGCGTGAGCTGCCACATGCCGGCGCGGACCTACATGCGGGTCGACCCGCGCCGCGACCACGGCTTCCGCATCCCGCGTCCGGACCTGTCGGCGGCACTCGGTACGCCGAACGCCTGTGCGCAGTGTCACGCCGACCGGCCGGCCGGCTGGGCGGCGGACCGGGCCGACGAATGGTGGGGGAGGCCGTCGGCGCCGCACTTCGGCGAGGCGTTCGCGGCGGCCCGCGCCGGAGATCGGGAGGCGGAGGCGCCGCTGGCGGCGGTGGCGGCCGACGAGTCCCTGCCCGCCATCGTGCGTGCGACCGCGGTCGAGTCGCTGCGCCGCTACGGTCCCGAGGCGCTGCCGGTCATCGAGGCGTCGACGGCCGACCCCGACCCGCTGGTCCGCGCGTCCGCGGCGGGCGGGCTCGACCGGCTGCCGCCTCCGCGCCGGGTCGCGGTGCTCGGACCTCTGCTCGACGACCCGATCCGGGCGGTGCGCGTGGAGGCGGCCCGCGGGCTCGCCGGCGTGCCGTTCTCGATCCTCGCACAAGCGCAGCGAGCCGCGTTCGAGGCGGCCCGGTCCGAGCTGGTGGACGCCCAGATGGCCGCGGCGGATCAACCCGCCGCGCACCTGAACCTCGGCGTCCTGGCCGCCGCCGAGGATCGCCTGGAAGATGCCGAGGCCGCCTATCGGACGGCGCTCGGGCTCGACCCCTTCTTCCTGCCGGCGCGTTTCAACCTCGCCACGCTGCTCAACCGCCAGGGACGCAACGGCGCGGCCGAGACGGTCCTGCGCGCCGGCATCGACCGGGTGCCGGAGGACGGGGAGTTGCACTACTCGCTGGGCCTGCTGTTGGCCGAGGAGGGGCGTCTCGACGAGGCGGCGGACAGTCTCGGCCGCGCGGCCGCGCTGATCCCGGACCGGGTGCGCGTCGCCTACAACCACGGGCTGGCGCTCGAGACCCTGGGACGCCTCGCCGCGGCGGAAACGGCGTTTCTGGAGGCGAGCCGGCGCGACTCCCGGGATGCCGACGTGCTGCTCGGGCTGGCCCGGATCCTCCTGCGGCAGGGGGAGCTGGAGCGGGCGCAGGACTACGCCCGGCAACTGATCGCGGTCGATCCCGGCTCGCCTGCCGCGCAACGGATGGCCAACGAGATCCAGCTCCGCCGGCTGCGCACGGAGCCGTAGCCGGGCGTCGCCGCCGACTGGATCACCGGCGCGGAGGTCGGGAGACTCGACTTCGACCGACCGGTTGCGCGCGGCAGCGTCAGCCGCGCCGTGCCTCCAGCAAAGCCCTGGCAGCGGCCGTCGCTTCTTCCAGCGTCGTGATCCCGCCGTCGAGCTGCCGCTCGTAGACCTGCTTCAGGATGGACCCGACACCCGGACCGGGCGGCATGCCGAGGGCCAGCACGTGGCGGCCCATCAGGATCGGCGGCGGCGGCTCGTGCTCGACCCCGAGCGATCGGGCCCGTTCGAGGAACCAGTCCATCGCCGAGCAGTCGAATTCCTCCGCACGTCCGCGGCAGTCGGCCTTCGCGAGCCGGGCCAGCAGCTCCAGGTCGACCTTGCGCGCCAGGCGCCGGAACGCGCCGTCGCCCACCTTGGGGGCGGCCCGCCACATCCCCGGCTTCAGGTGGTGCGCCACCAGGCCCAGGACCTGGCCCCGGACGTCGTAGCCGTCGAGCGTGTGGACGTTGAGCCGGTCCAGGAATGCCGTGGCCGGCGGCACCCCCATCTCCTCGTGGTTCAGCGAGCGGATTCGGCCGTCGATGTGCGCGGTGGTCGCAGGCTTGCCGAAGTCGTGGCAGACGGCGCCGAGCATCACCGCGACCTGCTGCGGATACGGCAGCCCCTCGATGCCCGGGTCGCGGGCCTCGTCGATCACGAGCAAGGTGTGGGTCCAGACGTCGCCCTCCGGGTGCCACTCCGGCTCCTGTGGGCAGCCGACGAGCGCCGCGAGCTCCGGGAAGAGCCGCTCGACCACCCCGATTTCGTGCGCCAGGGTGAAACCGCGCGACGGCTGTTCGGCCCGGAGCAGCAGCTTCTCCATCTCGCCCCACACCCGTTCGGCCGGCAGGTCGTCGAGCCCGATCGTGCGACAGAGGGCCCGGGTCGGCTCGTCCACGTCGAATTTCAGGCGCGCCGCGAGCTGGACGGCGCGGAGCACCCGCAGGCTGTCGTCGCCGAAGGTGGCCGGGTCGACCATGCGCAGGCGCCTGCGCCGCAGATCCTCGCGGCCGCCATGGGGATCGAGATGCTCCCTGCGCAACGGATCCCAGGCGATGGCGTTGACGGTGAAGTCGCGGCGGCGCGCGGCCTCTTCCAGAGGCAGGTACGGATCGCCCGTCACGACGAACCCGCGGTGGCCGCGGCCCGCCTTCGATTCGGTGCGGGGAAGCGAGATGTCCAGGGGGCCGAGCT
>WTGR01000706.1 GCA_011523485.1 Acidobacteriota bacterium | reverse complement strand
TTGCCGTCCATGTCGATGATGCCTTCACAATAGATGTTGTAGGTGCGCATGGCCTCGACCCGCATGTAGGTGTCCCACTCGAAGCGCATCCTGCCTTCCGGCAACTCCTGGAGCACGAACAACGAGTCGTCGAACGCCGAGCGGCCTGTCATGGCCGCCCGGCTGCTCAGGAAGCTGAACCTCCGGTTGAATTCCCGCTCGCAGCCGAGCCTGACGTCCACCTCGAGGTTCTGTGCCGAGCTGTCCGGTGCCCGCCCGGCGGTCTCCGGCGTCTCCGGCGCCGCGACGGACGACGTGCGGGCGCCGCCACACGCGGCGGCAGCGGCCGCGAGGGCGATGAGGACGATTGCCTTGCGTGTCATGTGAACCTCCGGGATTGTCCCGTTCGCCGAGTGCACGAGGCGCACCGAACATCGCCGCGACGGCCGGCCGCAGGGACCTCGGGACTGCGGCAGTCAGGGCTGCTTCGGAACCAGCTCCAACGGCACGGTCACATGGCGGATGCGCCGGCGGTTCCACGTGTAGGTGAGCTGCAGGTCCCCGTTCGAATCCTGGATCATCGCCGGGTACGAGAGCTCGCCGCGCTGGCCCTCCCCGAGCTCCTCGACGACGAGAAAATCCTTCCACGTCACCCCGTCGTCGAACGACACCGCCAGCGAGAGCGGCGTGCGGCGCGTGGCGGAGGGGTTGTAGAGCAGGATGCACCGCCCGTCGTCGAGCCGTACTGCGTCGATGCCGGCGCTCGGATTGTCCAGGTCGGTCAGCTCCAGCGGCGCCCAGGTCCGCCCGCCGTCGTGGGAGATGGATGTCGCGATCCTCCCCAGCCGGCGCGGGGTTCTCATGAAGGCCCGGATCACGCCCGGCTCGATCTCCAGCAGGGTCGGCTGGATGCTCCCGATGCGGTCGCGCTCCGGGTCGCCGAACAGCAGCGGTCCGTGCTTGCTCCACGACGCGCCGCCGTCGGCGCTGATCTCCATCCAGGACGACCACGTCCGGTAGCTCTCCAGCGAGGTGCCGGCGAGGATCTCGCCGCCGGCGAGCCGGATCGGCTTCGCGCGGACCGGTCCCAGCATGCCCGCGGGCAGCCAGACCGGATCGGTCCACTGCTCGCCCGCCGTGGTGGACTTCATGTAGGCCCCGCTCCACGCGCGCGGGCTCGGGCCGATCTTGAAGTAGAGCCAGATGGTGTCCCTGTCGCCGCGGAACAGCACCGGATTCCAGGCCGGCTGATCCGGCTCCTTGTAGAGCTGCACGGGCGGCGACCAGACGCCACCCCGCGGCTTGCGGGACGACCAGACCCCGACGTCCTCGTGTCCCTCGCCCGAGCCGCCGAACCAGGCCGCGACGAGGGTCCCGTCCGGCGCTTCCACGATGGTCGAGGCGTGCGCCCGCGGAAACGGCGCTTCCTCCCAGATGAAGTCGAGCGTGTGCTCCTGCGCCCCGGCGGTCGTCGCCAGCGCGGCGAAGATGAGCGGGAGAATCGCGCGGGTAGGCATGATAGCGTTCGTTCCTTTCGGCGGTGCCGAGCTCCCGGCGCACAACCTCGCAACGCCGCGATGCTGCACTCTTGAACCTCGACCATGAGGATAGCGCCACGTGGCTCGGACGGGGACGGGTATGATCGGCAGAGATTCGTCCGGCAACGCCTCCAGGAGAGCCCACGCGGGATGCATCGCCGCTCGAATGCAGCGGGCCTTTGCCACGGACGACCAGCACCGGAGGTAAGCAAATGCGGAAGACATACCTCGCTACGTTCGCGGCAGCAGCGATCGCGCTCGCGTTCGCGGTCCAGCCGGCCGCCGCCCAGTCGAACGGCGGCGACATGCCGATGCGGACGCCCGACGGGCATCCGGACATCTCGGGCACCTTCACCTTCCGAACGCTGACGCCGATGCAGCGGCCGGCCCAGTTCGAGGGACGAGAGACGCTGGATCCCGAGGAGGCGGCACTGTTCGAGGCGTCGGAGCGGACGCGCCAGAACCGCGATCTCTTCGACCCCGAGACGGGGGCGCCGAACGCCGGCTACCAGTCGCGCGCCGACGGCGGCGTGCTCTCCTACAACGAGTTCTGGTACGAGCGGGGCATCGAGCTGACCTCCGACAAGCGGACGGCGCTGATCGTGGATCCGCCCAACGGGCGCTATCCCCCGCTGACCGCGGCCGCCCGGCAGGCCGACCGCGAGCGGGCCGCCTACCGCCGGGAGCACATGTACGACTCCTACGAGAACCGCAGCACGGGCGACCGCTGCATCGTGT
>WTGR01000607.1 GCA_011523485.1 Acidobacteriota bacterium | reverse complement strand
CGCAAGGTTTCCGGCGCATCGTCGAACACCGAGAAGTCGAAGCGCAGGACGACGTAGCGGTGGCGGTCGTCCGTGGGCCGACGCCCCACGTCGGTCCCGCCGAACAGCGTCTCGAACTCGCCCGCGCGGTTGCGGTCGTAGTAGTTCTCCAGCACCGACACCCAGCACGACTTGCCGAAGCGGCGGGGCCGGATGAAAAAGACGTAGCGCTCCTCCTCCAGGCGTCGGAGGAACCGCGTCTTGTCCACGTAGAGGCGCCCCTCCAGCCGGATGGCTCGGAAATCGGCCCAGCCGTAGGGAATGCGGGGATAGTCGGGCATGCCGCCTCGCGACCGTGCTCTTGTCCGCCAACTAGATCCGTTCGAAGCGCTTTTCGAGCTCCTTCCGCGTCAGCCGGAGCAGGACCGGGCGCCCGTGAGGACAGACGGTCGAGTAGGCCGTCCGCCGCAACTCCTGGAGAAGGTAGGTCATCTTCTCCATCGTCAGGCGGTCGTTCGCCTTGACCGCCGCGTGGCACGCGGTGCTGGCCGCGATCCGCCCGATGGCGTCACCGACGACCGCCCCGCGGTCGAGCCCTTCCAGATCCTCGGCCAGATCGCGAACGGCGCTCTCGCACTCCGCGCGGCCCAGCAGGGCAGGGACCGCGGCAACCCGGACCCTGTCTCCCCCGAAGGGATCGATCTCGAATCCCAGCCGGGCAAGATCGTCGGCGTGGGCGGCCAGGGCGTCGCGGGCGCCCGCCGGCAGCGCAATCAGCAGCGGCTCGAGCAGGCGCTGCGACTCGAGCGCGCCACGGGTCAACCGCTCCGTGACCTGCTCGTAGAGGATGCGCTCGTGCGCGACGTGCTGGTCGATGATGACCACCCCGTCGTTGTCGACGGCGATGATGAACGTGTCGCGGAACTGGCCCAGGGGGATCAGCGGCGCCGCGCCGACGACCTCCGGAACCGCGCCGACGGGAACCTCCACCCTGCCGGCGGCTCCCTCGGAAACCCCCGGCGCCCGGCCCGAATCCCACGGGGCGGGGCCGATGGCCTCCCGCGAGTCCCCCGCATCGGTACCGTCCCCGGAAGCTGCGGGCCGCTCGCGCAAGGCGCCGGCCCGACCGCCCTCGCCCTCCCTGCGGCGAAAGACCTCGGTCACCGGCCCCCAGCGGCTCGCCGCGCCCATCCCGGCGACGATGCCCGGAATCGCGGGCGCCCGCGGCTCGTCCCGCCCCCCCCGGGGTGGAGCGAGCGACACCTGCGGAACCGCCTCCTGCCCGAGTGCGTCGGCCAGACCGCGCCGCACCACCTCGTGCACCAGCGATTGCTCCAGGAACCGCACCTCGGCCTTGGCCGGGTGGACGTTGACGTCGACGCGCTCGTGCGGCAGCTCCAGAAACAGATGGACCTCGGGGCTGCGCGGCTTGATGCTGGCGCGGCTGTAGGCGTGGTTCACGGCGTGCAGGATGGTGCGGTCCTTCACCGCGCGGCGATTGACGAACAGGTGCTGCGGGCCGCGGGACGGGCCGTCGGCGGCCAGCGCGGCGGCCAGCCCGGACAGCCGGATCCCCGCCGCCTCCTTGCATACCTCGACCAGGCCCGGCCGGTCTCCGTAGACCTGGAAGAACCGGTCGGCGAAGCTCGCCACCGGCGGGTAGTCGAAGAGGCTGCGGGGACCGCTTCGCAATCGGAAGCCGACTTCGGGGCAGGCGAGGGCGAGCTGCGTCAGCGAGCGCGAGATGTGCCCGGTCTCGGCCCCGTCCGACTTCAGGAACTTGCGCCGGGCCGGGACGTTGTAGAAGAGATCGCGGACCTCGACGGTGGTGCCCTCCGGCAGTCCGGCCTCCGCCACCCGCGCCTGCTCGCCCCCGTCGACGCCGACCTCGACGCCGCTCGACGCGCCGCGGGCGCGGGTGCGCAGCCGCAGGTGCGACACCGACGCGATGCTCGGCAGCGCCTCGCCCCGGAAGCCGAGGGTGGCGATGGCGGCGAGATCGCCGAGGCTGCCGATCTTGCTGGTCGCGTGGCGCTCGACGGACAGCTTCGCGTCGCCGGGAGTCATCCCCTCGCCGTCGTCCTCGACGCGGATCAACCGCTTGCCGCCCAGCTCCAGCGTCACCGCCACGCGCCGCGCGCCCGCGTCGAGCGCGTTCTCGACGAGCTCCTTGACGGCCGAGGCGGGACGCTCCACCACCTCGCCGGCCGCGATCTGGTTGGCGAGCCCGGCCGGGAGCCGGTTGATCCTGCCCATGCCCCTCCGGCTACCGGCGCG
>WTGR01000864.1 GCA_011523485.1 Acidobacteriota bacterium | reverse complement strand
TCCACGACTTCCGGTTCCGGCTCCGGCTCGGGTGCGACGTCCACGAAGAGGTAGCCGACGATCGCGACGACGACCACGATGCCGGCGAGTCCGGCGGCGGGCGGCAGTTGCTTCACGCGGTTCAGCAGGTCCTGCAGCAGCGTTGGGTTACCGTTGGTCATCCCGAAATTTCCCGCTGGAGCGTTCCCGGAAGCGGGAACGCCATGGATCTGTGTTCACGCCGACCCGGCCAACGGGTCGAAATTGCATGCTACCACGGATGCCGCGGCGCCTCAGTCGTCGCGCCGCAGGAGCCAGCCGCGCAACTCCCCGCCGGGGTTGTTCGCCGTGTGGAGCTGTACGTAGTAGCGGTCGCCGCGCAGCTCGGCGAGCTGGGCCTCGGTGAGAGTCACCGTGTCGACGATCTCTCCGGCGGTACCGCTCGCGTCGCCGAGATCGACGGCGAACGCCACCCCGCCCCGGCGGGCCACCGGCGCGTTGTGCACGTGAGCCGCGGTCACTCCCGAGCTGAGCCCGTTGAACCGTACGGTGATGGTGAGCTCGTTGCCGCTCAGCTCGGCCGCCACGGACCCCGCGCCGGAGATCGCCGACGTGGTGCGCAGGTCGACCGGCATCCGCGACAGGCGTTCCCCGTACCGCTCGGCATCCTGTGCGCCGGCCGCCGCGACCGGCAGCGCCATGCACAGCGCCAGGCCCAGCTTGGTGTTGATCATCGGTCCACTCCTCGCGTAATCGCGCCTACGGGTTGCTGGTCGGTCCGGGCGTCGTCGTCCGCGCCGAGCGACTCCAGGATCTCTTCGTTGTGCTCGCCGAGCGCCGGGGGCCGGCGGTGAATGACTGCGGGCGTCCGCGAGAGCCGGATGGGGTTGCCGAGGCTGCGCAGCGTGCCGAGGCCGTCGTGCGGCATGTCGACGACCATGCCGCGCGCCCGCAGGTGGGGATCCTCCAGCGCCTCCCCGATCGTCCGTACCTGGGCGCACGGCACCTTGTGGGCGCGCAGCAGCTCGATCAGCGCGTCTCGGGTGTACCGCGCAAGGCGCGGCGTCAACTCCGCGATGAGTTGCCGCCGGTGCGCCATGCGGTCGGTGTTGGTGGCGTAGTCCGGGTGCGCTTCGAGGTCGCCGGCCCCTATCGCGGTGCAGAGCTGCCTCCAGAGCCGCTCGTTCCCGGCGGCGACGACGACCAGGCCGTCCGCCACCTCGATCGTCTCGTACGGGGTCAGCGTGTGATGCTGGTTGCCCTCGCGTCCGGGTTCCTCGCCGGTGTTGAAGTAGATGCCGGCCGGCAGCGCCAGGGCCGAGGTCATGGCGTCGAGCAGCGCGATGTCGACGTGCTGGCCCCGTCCGGTGCGGTCGCGGTCCCGCAGCGCGAGGAGGATGCCGTTCATCGCGTAGAGGCCGGCCAGGTAGTCTGTGATCGCGACTCCGACGCGCGTCGGCGGGCCGTCCGGATGGCCGGTGACGTCCATCAGTCCGCTCTCGGCCTGGATGACGGCGTCGTAGCCGGGAAGGTTCTTCTTCGGGCCGATCTGCCCGTAGCCGGTGACCGAGCAGTAGACGAGCCGCGGATTCAGCGCCGCCGCGGCTTCGTAGCTGAAGCCGAGCTTCGCCAGGCTGCCCGGCCGGAAGTTCTCGATCAGGACGTCGGCGGTCGCGATCAGCCGGCGCAGCGCGCCCGCGCCGTCGTCGGACTTCAGGTCCAGCGCGACGCTCTTCTTGCTTCGGTTCAGGCCCAGGAAGAAGGTGCTCCAGCCGTCGCGGTGGGGCGCCCAGGCGCGGGTGTCGTCGCCGTGCGCGGGCTCCTCGATCTTGAGGACCTCGGCTCCCATGTCGCCCAGCATCATGGCGCAGTAGGGGCCGGCCAGCACCCGGGTGAGATCGAGCACGCGCAGTCCGTCGAGGGGCGGCATCGGGTGCCGCGATTATATGCGGGCGGCGGCTCGCTCCGGGCGGACGGTCCGGGACCCTCGTCGCCCTTGAGACGGCGGCGGGACGCTGATAGGGTGGAACCGTCCGGACAATACAAGGAGAGATGCCACGATGGCCCGCATCCAGCGCCCGTTCGTGAATGCCGCCGTCGCCGCCGGCCTGGCGGTTGCCGCCGCGTGTGCGACTCCCGCCGCGGATCCGGCGGATGCCTGCACCGACTTGACCACGCTGGCGCTGATCGATCTGCGGATCGGGGCGGCGGAACGCGTGCCGGCCGGCGCCGGCGTGCCCGCGCACTGCAGGGTGAACGGGACCATCGAGACGGAGATCGA
>WTGR01000827.1 GCA_011523485.1 Acidobacteriota bacterium | reverse complement strand
GGGATCCGGCGACGGGTGACGACCTGCGCAGCCACGACGAAGAAGCCGCGGGCCGTCTGGCGGCGGAAACCCGCGTTGCGGCCGCCGAGACGCGCGCGTCGGCCGCGGCCGAAGACCGCGCGACGGAGTCCGCGGCCCGTCTGGCCGCCGAGGCCCGGGCCACAGCCGCCGAGGTGCGGGTGGCGGAACTGGAAGCGCTCCTTCGCAAGCGGCCCGTTTGACGCTCGCGCCGTATGGCTTCGTTGCGGTATCGCTGCACTACAATGTGCTTGACAGGGGCCAGCGCCCCAAAACGCCTCTCTGGCTCGGCGTTTCGGCCCATCCCCTCCGCTCCATGACCTTGCGTCTCAGAACTTCGCTTCGCTACGTTCTACGGCGCAAGCTCCTGGCCCTGGTCGCTCCTTGCCACGCGGGTGCGGACTGCGCCCGCGTCTTTGACGCCTCTTGTTCCCGCCCGCGCAATGCGGTTAGGCTAACCGGCTGTTGCGTGCTGGGAGCCTGCGCCGCGGAAGTCGCGGAAGCGCTGACGCAGACGACGCGATCCCAGCCACCCGGAGGACAGGATGCCCCGCGCCCCGCTGGACAGCCGCGCCGTGTGTGACGCGGAACGGAGATAGACCATGGCCGCAACCCCCGTTCTGCCGAAGCTGGTCGGCCAGCGCGTCAAGCGGCGCGAGGATCCGCGCCTCATCCAGGGGCGCGGCACCTACGTCGACGACGTCAAGATCGCCGGCATGCAGCACTTGGCGTTCAAGCGCAGCGACATCGCGCACGGTCGAATCCGATCCATGGACACGAGCACGGCCGAGGCGATGGACGGGGTGGAAGCCGTCTTCACGGGCGCGCAGATCGCCGAGTTCCTGGCCCCGATGCCGATCGGGACGCCCTTCCCGTCGCCGGCGCATCGGGCGGTGGCGGTCGACACCGTCCGCTTCGTCGGCGATCCGGTCGCCGTGGTGGTGGCCCGCGACCGCTACGTGGCCCGCGACGCCGCCGACGCCATCGTGGTCGACTACGAGCCGCTGGCGGCAGTGGTCGATCCCGAGAAGGCGATGCGCGGCGAGTCCGCGGCGTTGCACGAGGACTTCCCGAACAACGTCGCCCTCGGTCCGCTGCCGAGCGGCACCGGAGTCGGCCGCAAGGGAGCCGTGGACGACACCGCGGTGGACGCGGCGTTCGACGCGGCGGACGTGGTGGTCTCCCAGCGCATGCTGAACCAGCGGCTCGCGCCGAGCTCCATCGAGGCCCGCGGCGTGGTGGCGCACTACGAGCCGGGCCGCGAGGCGCTGACCATCTGGTCGTCCAGCCAGAATCCCCACATCCTGCGCACCTTCGTGGCGCGGATGCTCGATCTGGGCGAGGACCGCGTGCGGGCCATCGCCCCGGAGGTGGGAGGCGGCTTCGGCGCGAAGATCAACATCTACGGCGAGGAGTACGTGGCGGCGGCGCTGTCCAAGCGGCTCGGGCTGCCGATCAAGTGGATCGAGGACCGCTCCGAGGCGTTCCTGGCGACCGTGCACGGGCGCGACCTGATCGCCTACGTCGAGCTGGCGGCCGCGCGCGACGGCAAGGTGCTCGGCCTGCGGATGCGGATCATCGCCGACATCGGCGCCTACAACATGCTGCTCACGGCCGGGGTGCCGACCAACAGCATGACGATGGCCAACGCGACCTACGCGATTCCGGCCATCCGCGCGACGCTGACCGAGGTGTTCACCAACAAGACGCCGACCGACGCCTACCGCGGCGCGGGGCGTCCCGAGGCGGCCTACTTCGTAGAGCGGGCCATGGACATGCTGGCCCGCGAGCTCGACATGGATCCGGCCGAGCTGCGGCGCAGGAACTTCATCCAGCCCGACCAGTTCCCCTACAAGACCCAGATGGGGGCGGTCTACGACTCGGGCGACTACGAGAAGGCGCTCGACCACGCCCTGCATGTCGCGGGCTGGGCGAAGCTGAAGCAGGAGCGCGACGCGGCCCGGACCGACAACCGGCTCGTCGGCCTCGGCTTGTCGATGTACGTCGAGATCTGCGGCATGGGTCCGTCCTCCACCTTGCCGCCCGGCGGCTGGGAGCACTCGCAGGTCACCGTCGAGCGGGACGGGCGGATCAGCGCGACCACCGGGACGTCGCCGCACGGGCAGGGCAACGAGACCACCTTCGCCCAGATGCTCGCCGATCAGTTCGGGGTGCCCCTCGAACACGTGACCATCCACCACGGGGATACCGCGGTGGTCAAGCAGGGCATCGGCACCTTCGGCAGCC
>WTGR01000470.1 GCA_011523485.1 Acidobacteriota bacterium | reverse complement strand
ACAAGAACCTGCGCCAGAACGAGCGGGTCGGCGACGACCTGCCGTTCGGCTCGCGGGGCGGGCTGGCGGTCGAGCACTACTTCCCGGTGGACGGCGAGTACGTCGTCAAGATCTTCCTGCTGCGGACCTACGACGGCCGCGTGCGCGGCATGCTCGAGCCCCACGAGCTGGAGGTTCGGCTGGACGGCGCGCTGATCGAGTCGCTGACGGTCGGCGGCCCGATACTCGACGCGGACGGCAACCCCACGCGGCGCGATCTCCGCAACGTCCCGGACGACGGCCAGGAAGTGCGCTTCGCCGCCACGGCCGGGCCGGCGACGCTGGCCGTGAGCTTCGTCGACCAGCAGGCGTACCTGGAAGGCATGCGTCGCCCCGACTACCGCGTCACCAGCTACGAGTACGCCGGCGACCAGACGGTTCCGCCGGGCATCGGCAGCGTGGAGCTGCGCGGGCCCTACAACGTTACCGGGCGAGGCGATACGCCCAGCCGGCAGCGGATCTTCACCTGCCGTCCGACGACTGTCGCCGACGAGACGCCCTGCGCCACCGAGATCGTCACGCGCATCGCGCGCCGCGCGTTCCGGCGCCCGATCACACACGGCGACATCGAGATGCTGCTCGGATTCTACGCGGCGGGACGCGCCCGGGGCGACTTCGACGCCGGCATCGAGATGGCGCTGCGGCGCATCCTGGTCAGCCCGGATTTCCTGTTCCGGCGCGAGACCGACCCGATCGACACCGGCCCCGGCGAGTCCTACGCCATCAGCGACCTGGAGCTGGCGTCGCGGCTCTCCTTCTTCCTGTGGAGCAGCATCCCGGACGACGAGCTGCTGGACGCCGCCGAACGCGGCGAGCTGCGCGACCCGGACGTGCTGGGCGCCCAGGTCCGCAGGATGCTGGCCGACCCGCGCACGCGGGCGCTGGTCGACAACTTCGGGGGCCAGTGGCTGTATCTGCGCAACATGCCGCTGGTGACGCCGGATCCGCAGGCGTTTCCCGAATTCGACACGAATCTGCGCGAGGCGATGACCCGCGAGATGACGCTCTTCCTCGACAGCCAGATCCGCGAGGATCGGAGCGTGCTGGATCTGCTGACCGCCGACTACACGTTCGTCAACGAGCGGCTCGCCGACCACTACGGCATGCCGAGCATCTACGGCAACCACTTCCGGCGCGTCGAGCTCGGCGGGCCGCAGGCGGCGCGCCGGGGCCTGCTCGGCAAGGGCAGCCTGCTGACCGTCACCTCCTACGCCCACCGCACGTCGCCGGTGCTGCGCGGCAAGTGGCTGCTGGAGAACATCCTCGGCACGCCGCCGCCGCCGCCGCCGCCCGACGTCCCGGCGCTGGAGGAGAACGACGAGGCGGGCCTCGCCCCGCGCTCGGTCCGCGACCGGCTCGAGCAGCACCGCGCCAACCCCGTCTGCGCGAGCTGCCACCGGATCATGGATCCGCTCGGGTTCGCGCTCGAGAACTTCGACGGGGTCGGCCGCTGGCGCGACGTCGGCGAGGACGGCACCGCGATAGACGCCAGCGGCACACTGACCGACGGGACGCCGGTCGACGGTCCCGGCACGCTGCGGCAGGCGCTGCGCGGCCGGGGCGGGAACTTCGTGACGACGGTGGCCGAGAAGCTGCTGACGTACGCGATCGGACGCGGCGTGGAGTCGTTCGACGGACCCGCCGTCCGGAGCATCGTGGACGCGGCCGCTGGCGAGGGGTATCGTTGGTCAGCCCTCGTCGAGGGCATCGTCCGGAGTACGCCGTTTCAGATGAGGAGATCAGCGGAGCCATGATCATCACCAAGAACTCGCTCCCCCGCCGCACGTTCCTGCGGGGCGTCGGCGCCTCGCTGGCGCTGCCGCTGCTCGACGGCATGGTCCCGGCGTTCGCGGCCGTGCGGAACTCCGCGGCGAAGCCGATCCCGCGCCTGTTCACCGGCTACGTGCCGAACGGCGTGATCATGAACCAGTGGACGCCGGCCGACGGCGAGGCCCTGACGGACCTGCCGGCCACGCTGCAGCCGCTGACCCCGTTCAAGGACAAGCTGCTGGTCGTCAGCGGGCTGGCCGATGCGCCGGCGTTCCCGCTGCCGGGCGAAGGAACCGGCGACCACGTGCGCGCCGCCGCGACGTTCCTCACCGGCGTCCATCCGAAGAAGACCGACGGCCCGGACATCCGCGCCGGCACGTCGATGGACCAGATCGCGGCCGGGGTGCTCGGCAAGGAGACCGTGCTCAACTCGCTGGAGCTCGCCATCGACCCCAA
>WTGR01000829.1 GCA_011523485.1 Acidobacteriota bacterium | reverse complement strand
TCTGCAACGGCCGCTGGCCGACGCAGATCCTGATCGCCTCGATCTTCATCGGCGCCCTCGCCCCGGCACATCTCGCCGGCCTGGTGTCCGCGGCGGCGGTGGTCGCCATCGCGGTGCTCGGCATCGGCGCCATGTTCCTGGCGTCGTGGTTCCTGTCGAGCACGGTGCTGCGCGGCGAGGCGACCAGCTTCAGCCTGGAGTTGCCGCCCTACCGGCCGCCGCGGGTGCTCCAGACGCTCTACACCTCGCTCATCGACCGCACCCTCATCGTCCTGTGGCGCGCGGTGGTGTTCGCCGTGCCGGCCGGGGCGGTCATCTGGCTCTCGTCCAACGTGACCGTCGGCGGCGCGAGCGTCGCCGAGCACGCGGTAGGGTGGCTCGATCCGTTCGGCCTGCTGATCGGCCTCAACGGGGTGATCCTGCTCGCCTACGTGGTGGCGATTCCCGCCAACGAGATCGTCATCCCCACGGTGCTGATGTTGACGGTGCTGACCGCCGGCGGGGCGGCGGCGGGGACGGGAACCGGCGCCGGGGTGATGTTCGAGCTCGACAGCGTCGCGGCGACCGGCGAGCTGCTGCGGGGCGGCGGGTGGACGCTGCTGACCGCGGTCAACCTGATGCTCTTCAGCCTGCTCCACAACCCCTGCTCGACGACCATCTACACCATCTACAAGGAGACCCGCAGCGCCCGCTGGACGACCGTCGCCTCGTTGCTGCCGGTGGCGATGGGCCTCTCGGTCTGCTTCGTCGTTGCGCAGGTGTGGCGGCTGCTGGGGTGACGGAGCGCGAATCCGGCGAGGCTCGACCGAGCCGGCCCGGCTCCTTGACCCCACGGGACCGACGCGACAAACTGAACGCTCCTCGCGCTTTCTGCGGTTGTAGAGCCGCGTCGCGCGGATGGCGCACGGGTGGCGCGCCGGACGGGCTCGCCGCCGGCGCCGGAATGGAGTGAACCGATGCCGAGACAGCGATACCGGGCCCTGGGGTTCGTGGTCCTTCTGACCGCGATGGCGGCAATGCTCGCGGTCGCCGCCGCCGTGCACCTCGCCGCGCAGTCCGGCGCCGAACGCGCCGCCGACACGCCGCCGGTCATGCCCCGCTACGACGCGGACGGCGCGCTCCACCTGCCGGACGACTACCTGCGCTGGACCTTCGTCGGGGCCTCGCTCGGCCTCAGCTACAACGACGAGCCCCCGCAGCGGGAGTCGTTCAACCATGTGCTGATGGAGCCGACCGCCTACGATCACTTCGTGCGCACCGGCGAGTTCCGCGAAGGCACCATGTTGACGCTGCTCGTACGAAGCACCGAGGCGGACGCGATGCCGGCGCGCCACGGACGGTTCGCGGCCGACGTCCTGGCGGTGGAGCTGGCGGTGAAAGACAAGGAGCGGGTCGAGACCGGCTGGGCCTACTACGACTTCCGGGGCGGCGCCAATCTGCAGACCACCGCACAGCCGCAACCGCCCGGCAACCGCTGCTACGCGTGCCACATCGACCACGCGGCGCGCGACAACGTCTTCCTGCAGTTCTACCCGCTGCTGGCCGACGCGGCCGGCGTCACCGTCGACTGACGAGAGTCACTGAGCCGCCCGGACGGCACCGCGCGCGAGCTGCTCCGGGTCCGCGAACAGCGTCAGCGCCACCCCGTCCCAGCGTCCGTCGCCGCGGGGGCTCTCGGCCGCTTCGGCGCCCAGGGCCATCGTGCCGGTCCCGCCCGCGTGACGAAACGCCCGCACGACGTGGCGCTGCACCAGCTCCGCGCGGGCGAGCGCGTCGAGCATGCGCCGTCCGACATCGCCGCCGGTGGCGTAGCCCTCCACGACGACAGGACTGTTCCGCGGGTACTGGAGCAGCTCTCCCATCGCTTCCTCGATCCGGCGTCCGGCGCCGTCGCGCAGCGTCAGGCCGCCCTCGGGATCGGTCTCGAACAGCCGATCCGCGGCGAGCCATATGCGCAACGGCGCGTAGCGATCGTCGCGCAGGAGCGTGCGGTACTCGTCCACGGTCAGCTCGTCGAGGTTGTAGAAGCCGCGCTCGGCGAAGAAGCCCCGGAAGAGCCAGTTCCGCTTCAGCGCCTCGGTGTTGTCGGCGACGT
Source organism: Acidobacteriota bacterium (assembly GCA_011523485.1). The sequence continues at coordinate 173 of WTGR01000829.1, read as the reverse complement.
CCGCCATCGCCGCGCGGGCGCGGCCCATGACCTCCCCCGCCTCGACCAGCAGCCGCTGGGTTGCGCTGTCGGGGCCGCTGAAGCGTCCTATCGCGTCCTCCACGCGCTCGGCGCTCCGGCGCACCGCCCGCATCGTCCCCTCGGTCTCGACGAGCACGCGTTCGACGGCGTCC
>WTGR01000286.1 GCA_011523485.1 Acidobacteriota bacterium | reverse complement strand
TGATCGGCGACCTGACGGTCTACGAGAACGTCGAGCTGCCGCTCACCTACCGCGGGATGAAGCCGGCGGAGCGGCGCGAGCGGGTGACCGAGGCGCTCGAGAAGGTGGAGATGGCCCACCGGGCGAAGCACCTGCCCAGCCAGCTCTCCGGCGGCCAGCAGCAGCGCGTGGCGGTGGCGCGCGCCGTCGCCGGCCAGCCGTCCATCCTGCTGGCGGACGAGCCGACGGGGAATCTCGACTCGAAGAACGGCGAAGCCGTGATGGGGCTGCTGCGGACGCTGCACGACGAGGGCTCGACCATCTGCATGGTGACCCACGACCCGCGCTACGCCGAGCACGCCATGCGGGAGATCCACCTGTTCGACGGACGCCTGGCCATCGAGGCCGCCGCCTGAGACCCCGCGGCCGCGCCGGCGCGGCGGCCTGCCGGTCGCCTGCCGGCGCTCACGCTCGCGTCGAGACGACCGCCTGCGCCCGCCGGAAGTACCCGGGGGCACTGATTCGGGCGCAGACGTCGAAGAACCGCGGCTGGGGCCCCGTCCAGCACAGCTCGTCGACGTCCTCGAAGACGGGAAGCGTGGTGCGCAACGTCGCCAGGTCGCGGAAGCGCGCCGCTTCCTCGCGCGCATCCGCGAGCGCGCCGGCAAGTCTGGCCGCGCCGCGCACCTGCACCTCCCACGTCCCGGCGGCGTCGGGAATGTCCTCCAGGTGCGTATAGCGGGCCAGGACGGTCGCGGCCGACTTGGCGCCCCAACCCTTCACCCCGGGAAACCCGTCCGCCGAGTCACCCATCAGCGCCAGGTAGTCCGGAATCGACCGCGGGCCGACGCCGAACTTCTCGCGCACGCCGTCCGCATCTCGGACGGAGCCGGACCGCCGGTCGAACTGCACGATGCGGCTGCCGTCGACCACCTGAGCCAGGTCCTTGTCGGGCGTGCAGACGAAGACTTGCTCCACCCGCCGGTCTCCGCCGGCGCGAACCGCGGCGGACGCGAGGGCGTCGTCGGCCTCGTAGCGCACGGTTTTCCAGACGACGATCCCCAGCGCCTCAAGCGCATCCTCCAACGGCTGAAACTGGCTCAGGACCTCGGGGTCCAGCCCTTCGCTGGTCTTGTAGCCCGGCCAGAGCTCGTTGCGAAACGATTCGACGACGTGGTCCGTCGCGACCCCGATATGGGTGACGCCCTCCTCCAGCATCCCCAGCAGCGATCCGATCACGCCCCGCACCGCGCCGATCTCGATTCCGTCGGCGCTCGTCACGCGCGGGACGGCGTAGAAGTGCCGGAACAGCTCGTAGGTCCCGTCGACCAGGAAGATGTTCACTCCGCCATTCTGGCACGTCCGGCGAGCGGGGACGCTGCGGCCGTCTCTGCCGCTGTCCGGTTCAACGGACGCTTCCGCCTTCAATCTCCCGGCGTCTCGACCAGTTCCACCTCCCCGCGCGCGACCGGGATCGGCGCGCGATTGCGCCAGCGTTCGCCGTCGATGCGGACGGCAAGCCGGCCGTGCGTTCCGTCGATCGCCACGACGGTACCGGTCAACCCGTCCAACGTCGAGGGCCAGACCACTCGAACGTGCGATCCGACCGCGATGGCCCCGGACGACCTCCGCGCCGCCGCCGGTCTGGCAGCCATCAGAAATCGATGTTCAACATGACCCGCGCCGTGCGGGGAATCGACGGATGGAAGTGGATGTCGTCGATCCCGTCCGCCGGCTCTCCCGGCAGACGCGACGTGTAGAAGTAGTCGATGTCGGAGACGTCGCTGTCGAGCAGATTGAATGCCTCGAAGACGATATCGAGGCGTTCGTTGATGCGCACGCCGACCTCGCCGTTCAGGATGGTCGTCGCCTGCGACTGCACGCTGTTGTCCTCGATGAGCGGACGCGGGCCGAAGTGGCGCAACCGCACGCCGCCGAAGACGCGCCGCGCCGGCGCCACGGTAAGCGTCCCGCCGATCACCCGGTCGAGCGCGCCGGGAATGAAGTCGCCGGCCGGGTCGAGGTCGGAGAAGCGCGCCCGCGACAGCGAGAGGTCCAGCTCGCCGGTCAGCCAGCTCGTGAGCCGCGCGTAGTTCGTCCATTCCACGCCGAGGCGCCGGCTCGGGCGGCTCGCCTCCGCGATGCCGGCGTCGCCGACGAAGATGAGCTCGGAATCGAACGTCAGGTACCACAGGGCGACGGTCGACTGAAGTCCGGGCAGCGCGACGGTTCGCAGGCCGATCTCGGCCCCGCGGGCGGGCACCAGCGGGTTCTCGCTGTCCACCGGCTCGCCGCTGACCGGGTCGACCACCGTCGTTGCGGCCCGCGGGTCGTTGCTGTGGAACCCGTGGCCGTAGTTCAGGTAGAGCTCGGTCCCCCGCCACGGACCGAGCACCCCGGTGAGCTTGGGACTGATCAGCCCCGACGTGCCCGAGCCGCTGTTGAGGGCGCGCAGCGCGTCGACCGAGTAGCGGTAGAAGTCGCCGCGGACGCCGAGGGTGGTGCGGAAGAACCGGGTCCACTCGATCTCGCTCTGCCCGAACAGGCCGACCGTGCTCTGCCGGACCGCGTCGTTGCGGATGGCGCCGGTGCGCCGCCGGCCCACCGTCCGGTGCAGGCCGACCGTGCCCACCGCGTCGTGCCGGAACGACGCGCCGCCGGCGTGCTCGGTCGGCCGGTCGAACGCGTTGCCGAGGCGCCGGTGCACCAGCCGCGCCCCGGAGACCCACCGCCGTCCCTCCTGCTCGATCTGGTCGCCGTCGATTGGATCCTCCAGGAAGTAGGTGAAGTTCTGAAACAGGTTCAGCCCGCCGTGCAGGGCGTAGGCGGTCACGCGGGTCGATGCCGCCCCGCTCGATCGCAGACCGTCGAACGCCAGACTGTAGCGGGAGGTCCGGCCGGCGTCGGTGTCGTCGATGGCGCCGAACCGCGACAGGCTCCCCGACTCGACCGCGCGCAGCGGGATCTGGTCGGTCGCGTTCCAGTCGGCCTTGTATCCCATGCCGGTGACGGAGAACCCGTTCGTCAGGTCGCCCTGGCTGTAGCGCACGACGGTGTTCACCTTGCGCATGTTGTCGGGCAGTTCCCAGGGCCCGTCGTTCGTGCTCGTTTCGAGCGCCAACAGCACGTTGCCGGCGCCCACCTGCGGCGAGACGGCCCCGAAGACGCGCCCCCATCCCTGGCCGCCGCTGCTCAAGCTCAGCAGCGGGCGGTCGAGCACGTTCACGTAGCTGATGTTGGCCGACCCGGCCGCGGAGAAGTCGCCGTGCTCGGCGAAGTACGGCCCCTTGGTGTACTGCACGCCGCTCACCAGCTCCGGGATCAGCAGATTCACGTCGCTGTAGCCGTGCGCGTGCGCGCCGGACGACTCGTTCATCGGCACGCCGGCGAGGGTGGTCGCGAAGTCCGAGCCGTGGTCCAGGTTGAAGCCGCGCAGGTAGTACTGGTTGGCCTTGCCCTCGCCGCTGTGCTGGCTGGCGATGAAGCCCGGCACCGCCTCGAGGACCTCGCCGGGGCGCATGAGGGGCCGCGCTTCGAGCTGCTCCGCCGTAATGGCGCCCACGCTGGCCGAGGTGGCGACGCCCACCAGGTTCTCGCGCGGATTCTCCAGGTCGGCGATGTTGCGGAACGTCCGGGCGCCCGTAACCACCACGTCGGCGGTGAGGCCCAGGGTCAGCACGACGTCGTTGGAGTTCTCTCCGGCGGCCACCTCGATATCGCGCCGGAGCGTGGAGAAGTTCACGAGCCGAAACGTCAGGCTCGCCGGCCCGGCCGGCACGCCCTCGACGCGCCAGGTGCCGGTGTCGTCGGTGACGGCGGCAAGCTGAACCGCGCCGGCCTGCACGGCGACGGTGACGCCGGGAAGCACCCCCCCGGTCTCGTCGACGACCGTCCCCGTCAGGATTCCCGTCGACTGCGCAGACGCGGCGCCGGCGAACGTCAGGAATAGAGAAAGAACAACCCCCAAGAACAAGGTATTTCGAAGAGTAGGCATCCGCGCAGGCTAGCAACCCGCGGCGCGCCGGACTCTGAAGTTAACCTGAAGATTTCCTGAAGACGAAACGCCGGCCCGCCATCGGAGCGGAGCCGGCGCTGAACGTGTGCGGTACGATCGCCTGGCCGGGAGGTCTACGCCGTGGCTGCGGTGCAGACGCCTAGGCGACGCCCTGCTCTTCGGCCACGGCGGCGGATCGACCGCGCCGGGTGCCGCGCGGCTGGCGCGGCTCGACGAACGAGCTGAGCCGGTGGCTGAGCTGCGGGTCGCGGAGCTTGCGCAGCGCCGCCGCCTCGATCTGGCGGATCCGCTCCCGCGTGAGCGAGAACTTCTCGCCGAGCTCGGCCAGCGTCGGCTCGGCGCCGTCGTTGAGCCCGAAGCGCATCCGGATCACCTCGCGCTCCTTCGGGCTCAGCGTCTCGAGCACCGACTCGGTCTGGCGCCGCAGGTCGAAGGCCACGGTGGCCTCGGCCGGATTGACCGCCTGGCGATCCTCGATGAAGTCGCCGAACTGGCTCTCGTCGCTGTCGCCGATGGGGGCGTCCAGCGAGACGACGGTCTGGGCGATCTTGCGCGCCTTGCGCACGACCGACAGCGGCAGGTCCGCCCGCTCGGCCAGCTCCTGCGGCGTCGGCTCGCGGCCCAGGTCGCGGGTCAGCGTCTGCATCGCGCGATTGAGCTTGTTGAGCGTCTCGATCATGTGCACCGGGATCCGGATGGTGCGCGCCTGATCGGCGATCGCGCGGGTGATGGCCTGCCGGATCCACCAGGTGGCGTAGGTCGAGAACTTGAACCCGCGCCGGTAGTCGAACTTGTCGACCGCGCGCATCAGGCCGATGTTCCCCTCCTGGATGAGGTCGAGGAACGCCAGCCCGCGGTTCACGTACTTCTTGGCCACCGAGACGACCAGCCGCAGGTTCGCCTCGGTCAGCTCCTTGCGCGCCTGATCGCCTTCGATGACCCCCCGGCGAAACGCCTTCTGCACGGCCTTCAGGTTCTCGGTCGACTCGGTGATGCCCTCGCGCAGCGCGACCAGCTCCTGCTGTGCATCCTCGATGGCGGCGTTCGACACCGGCGCCGAAGTGCGCAGCGCCGTCTGGGCCTGCCGCTTGCGCAGGCGCTCGACGCGGCGTTCGGCCTCCTTCAACGCCGCGGCCGCCCGCTCGACCTTCTCGATGAGCTCCCGCCGCACGGCGGCGGTGAACGGCAGCCGGCGGATGGCGCGCGAGACGTCGATGCGGGCGCGGCCGATGCGCCACAGGGTCCTCGCCTGCACGCGCTTGCCGCTCTTGCGGATCGCGTCCGCCCGCCGCTCCCGCTTGCCGAGCTCCTTCAGCGCGGCGGCGACCTGATCCGCGTCCGTGACGAACCGCTTCGTGCGGCTCGCCAGGTGACGCTCGGTCAACTCGGTGTCGGGCAACGTCACGGTGTCGCGGAGCGTGCGCTCGCCCGCCTCGATCTCCCGGGCGATGACCCCGACGAAGTGCGCGACGAGCAGACTGCGCGACATCGCCTTCGTGATGCGCAACTCGCCCCGCTCGATGCGCTTCGCGATCGCCACCTCGCCCTCGCGCGTCAGCAACGGCACGCGACTCATCTGGCGCAGGTAGGTCCGGACCAGATCCTGCCCCTGATCCTCTTCGTGCACCGGCAGCGCCTGCTCGGCGGCCGGAACCTGAGTGACCCGCGTCGCCGTCCGGCGCTTGACGTCCGGTTGCACCTGCTCGGCGCCCTCTACCTCGATACCCTGTCCCTCGAGCTCCTGCAGGAGCACGCTCACCTCTTCGACGTCGAGATCCGGCGGTGCGTGGTCGAGCACCTGGTCGAGCGTGAGGAAGCCGCGTTCCTGGCCAAGCGTCACGAGTGCGGTTACGATTTCCTGACGTTCCTGTATCAACAAGCTGATAGCTCTCCTTCAGATTCCTGTAAGATATGGACCGCCGCCGCAGTCGCAACCCCGGCGCAGCCCCTCCCGCGTACGCCGCCCTCTTGAGGGTAGGACGCCGACGGGGGGTTCACAGTTTCAGTTAAACCCATAGATTCTATCAGCACAGTGCAGGAATTGCGACCTTTTTCGGGCGTTACGCCTAGCCGCCGGCCGTTGCCCCGGCGCTGAGCCGCCGGCCGCGCGTGCGCCGCGCGACCGGCCATTCCCGCAGCATCGGCGGGACGATCCGCCGCCCGGCCCGCAACGCCGCGGCAACCGACCGCAACCGGCGCTCGTCGGGTTCGCTCCACACGAACCCGTAACGGTCCCGCATCGGCGCCGGCAGCAGACCGACGGTGGTCAGCCGACCCAGCCACCGCGCCGGCGCGGCCAGGAGCCCGCCCGGCGGCGCCAGCAGGGCCGCCGCAAGGCTCCGCGCCTGCTCCCCGACCGCAAGCCTTCCATCCTGCTCCATCCCGTCCAGATAGCGCTCGAGCCCGGCCGTCGTTTCCGGCAGCGTTCCCGCCGGTATCCCCAGCCGCGGCCCCAACTGCGCCGCCTCGGCGCAGTAACGATCCCTTTCATCGGTCGTCTGCGGCCCGACGAACAGGGCATACGTTCGAAGCTGGCTGTCGATGAGGGTGGAGTGGACCCACGTGAGCAACGCCGGGTCGGTCGCATCGTAGGGGGTGCCGGCCGGGTAGCGGCCGACGCGCCGCCCCAGGCGGCCGTGCACCCGCCGGTGAATCGCGTTGATGCGATCCGCCGTCTCCCGGAACTGCTCTTCCGTTCCGAAGGTGAGCGAGAGCATCGCCCCGATGGTGCGGCGCATGCGCTCGACGTACGCCACCGGCCCGGCGTCGAACCGGCTGTGCCCGCCGACCCCGGCCGCGACCAGGGGGTGCGCGAGTTGCATCAGTATCGCGCGCCCCCAGCCGAGCACGACGACGGCCTCCCGGTTGACGCGGTGCGCAATCACGACTCGTCATGGTACCGGACGCGTGGCCGATCACCACGTCAGATGATCAGCCGCACGCCGCCGAGCTCGGCCAGCCCGTAGACGAAGTGATCGCCGGGGGAGCCGATGAACATGAAGTTGGCCGGCACCTGCCATTGCTTCGAGAGCCGTTGTATCAGCTCCGGCCCGAAGCGTCCCCGGATCACCACCAGCTCGATGTCGATCTCCGGGTAGGCCTCGTCGAGAAACCCGATGTCCCGTTCCAGCTTCGGCGGGGCCTCCTCGCCGTCGCCTACCACGGTCACCACCTTGATGCGGCTGGTGTGCTCGTTCTTCAGCACGTACAGCACCACGCGGTTCAGATTGTGGAGGTCGTCCCCGCGGCTGAAGAAGATGAACTGCTGGCTGTTGATGGCGCGAATGCGCTCCTGCAGCGACTCGGACAACCCGCCGGTGATCGTCCGGATCTTCTCGCTGAGCGCCTGCACGACGAAGAGACACGCTTTCAGCAGGCCGATCCGGCCCAGCATGATCGCCACCACCAGCAGCGTCGGCACCAGATACTCCGCCAGCACCCACACGTAGTCGGGGTTCATGAGCACGTTGCCCGCCAAGCCGAGGACCGTCAGCGCGACGGCGAGAATGACGGCCGGCCAGGCGGCGCGCTCGGGACGGGGAAGGCCGGCGCGCTTGACCTTCAGAAGGATGTTCCCGACGCCGAACAGCGCCATCACCGACAGGAACGACAGCGTGTAGACCCCGGCCAGTGCTTCGAGCTCGCCCTCCGTGATGACCAGTATCGACACGCAGACGCAGAAGAACAGGACGATGATGCGGTGATAGGTGCCGCGCGGACTGCTCTTCAGCAGGAACTGCGGCAGGCAGCGGTCCAGGGTCATCCGCCGCACCAGCCCGGTCACGCCGACGTAGGAGGTGAGAACCGCGCCGCTCAGCACCAGGATCGCGTCGACCGAGATCAGCCACGCAAGCCATTCGCCCGCCGCGATGCCTCCCATGTGGGCCAACAGCGCCTCCTCGTGCGACGCCACGTCCGGAATCGGCACCAGCGCCAGGGCCAGCAGGGCGAGCGTCGGATTGAGAACGCTCACCGCGGCCCACATGTTGCGCAGCGTCCGCGGAAAGACGCCCTCGGCCTGTTCCTCCACGAAGTTCGCGGAGCTCTCGAACCCGGAGATGCCCAGCATCGAGGCGGCGAAGCCGAAGAAGAGCGCCGCCGGCAAACCCTGCTCCGACGGCAGGGCGAAGTTGGACGAGAGAACCGCCAATCCGTTGGTCAGCAGATAGAGCCCGCCCGCCAGCAGCAGCACCGCCAGCGTGGCGAGGTGGAAAAGGAAGATGCCCACCGCGACCTTCGACGACTCGGTGATGCCGACGATGGTCAGGAGCATGAACGCGGCCAGAAGCGCGACCGTGGCCGGAATGACCGGCAGCGCCGGCCAGATGCCGTGGCCGTAGTGCATCGCCTCGTTGGCCGAGATCACGGCGGTGGCGGTGTACGAGAGGATGGTCAGGCAGGCCGCCATAGAGGCCAGCGACTTGCTCGTCGTGTTGAGCAGCGCGTTGTAGGCGCCCCCGTTCAGCGGCAGCGCGCCGACCACCTCGGCATAGATGCGGCGATACAGGAACAGGACGCCGGCCACCACCAGCAGCGAGACCCAGGCCCATTTGCCGGCGTGGATGATCGCCAGCGCCGAAACGTAGAGGCAGGACGAGGTGATGTCGTTGCCGCAGATCGCGGTGGCCGGCAGCTCCCGGAGGCCTCCGCGCTTGTGCGCCGTTACGCGCTCGCGCATTGAGAACGCGGGGAGTATAGCCCGCGCACGTCCGTGCGCGGGCTGGCGGGACCGAATCACCGCCCGAACGAATAACGCAATCCGAGCTGCGCCTGCCAGCGGCTCCGCAGGTCGTCGCCGGTGAACCGGTCGCCGGTGAACCCGGGCCGCGCAGGCGTGTTCAGGCTGTAGACGTACCGTCCGGTCTCCGGATCGACGCTCGACCGCACCGGCTGCAGGTTCTGGAAGAAGGCGAACTCCACCAGCCCGCTCGCGCTGCTGAACGCGTTCACCAGGTTCTGGACGTCGAGAAAGACCTCGACCTCGTTGCGGCCCACCGGCACGTCGACGCCCACGTGGAAGTCGAGCGAGTAGGTCCAGGGCCCGCGGCAGGCATTGCGCGGCACGATCGCGCCCGGCGTGACCTCGCACCCGTCGGTCAGGAAGCGCATCAGGTCGTCGAAGGCGCCGTCGGCGACGATGACCTCGCCGGCGTCGCGCGGCACGTAGAGCAGGTCGTTGCCCCGCGTCCCGTCGCCGTTGCTGTCGCTCCCGTCCAGGTAGCTGAAGGGCCGACCCTGCTGGGCGTTGTAGTAGGCGGCCAGCGTGATGCCGGCCGGCCCGGCCGGAATGCGATACGAGCCGGACAGGTTGAACCGGTGCCCCGGCGAGAAGTTCGAGATGCCCGGCGGCACCGCGTTGGGGTTGCCCGCGTTGTAGTTGTAGCGCCAGTTCGACGTGGCCTGGCTCGACCCGC
>WTGR01000293.1 GCA_011523485.1 Acidobacteriota bacterium | reverse complement strand
GCCGCGCCCACCCACAGCGCGTCGGCCTTGAACGCCAGCGCGAACCCGCCGGTGGCCCGCGAGCCGATCAGCTCGCCCCGCGTCCCCACCGCCGACATCGCCATCGACACGCCCGTCTCGAGCGCCGACGCGCCGTCCGGCGTCAGGTTCAAGGCGCCTGTACCGTAGCCGGTCACCCCCCACACCGAGACCCGGTCGTTGACCTGGTAGCCGGCCCACGGGTAGAACCCGGTCATCGACGTGCTCATCCGCCCGCCGCTCGGGCCGCTGTAGCCGCCCAGGCCGAGCGTGCGCCCCACCGACAGGCCCACCGTCAGCGCGCCGCGCGAGTAGTCGGCCCCGACCATCGTCGTCCGCACGTCGCCGTCCAGCGACAGCGCGTCCTCCATGCCGCTGAAGTAGGACCGCGAGCTGCGGCTCCACACCGACAGGATGCCGCCGCGGCTCTCGCGGTTCAGCTCGAGCTCGGAGTTCGACAGCGGGTCGTGGCCCACCATCGTGCCGAACAGGCCGCCGTGCGCCCCGTAGCCGGCCATCCCCGGCGCCGCGCCCATCGGCTGCCTGCCCCGCCATGGCCATCGAGCCCGCCGGGCCCACCACGCCCATCGCGCCGCCGCCAAGGCCGCCCATGCTGGCCACGCCGACCATGCCCATCGAGCCGCCGCCAGGGCCGCCCATGCCGGTCGCGCCGACCATGCCCATCGCGCCGCCGCCAAGGCCGCCCATGCCGGTCACGCCGCCCACGCCCATCCCGCCGCCAAGGCCGCTCATGCCGGTCACGCCGCCCATGCCCGTCATCGCCATCCCGCCGGCCGTGCCGGGGCCCATCGCCATCGGGGCCGCGACGCCCATCCCGGCGCCGCCCGTCGGCATGGCGCCGGCCGGACCCATCGGCTGCGCGAACGCCGACAGGAGGCCCAGCGCGAAGTCCCGTTCCCGGCCGGGCTGCAGCTCCCGGCCCGCGAACCGCGCCCGGAAGCCCCGCCGCCGCGGCGCCGCCATCCGCTCCTCGATGTGGGTGACCACCTGCTCGGCCGTCGCCCGCCCGAAGCGCGCCAGCAGCGCCGCCGGCATCAGGTCCGCGTTCTCGATCGTCCCCGTCGCCTCGCCGTCTCCCAGGTTTGCCCCGGAGGCGTTCGACAACCGCAGGCTGAACGTCTCCTCCCCCTCGTCGTGCGCGTCGTCGAGCACCGCCACCGCGATGGTCTTCGACGACTCGCCCGCCGCGAACGTCAGCGTGCCGCTCGTCGCCGTGTAGTCCTCGCCGGCTCTGGCGGTGCCGTCGGCCGTGGCGTAGCTCACCGTCACCGCGTGCCCGGCGATGCCGAAGGCGCGGCTCAGGCCGACCCGGAACTCGACGCTGGCGTCCGTGCCCTCGGTCGCGCTTGCGTCCGCCACCGAGATCGTCGGGCGCCAGTCGACCTTGTGGCTCGGGTCGTGGGCCAGTCCGTCATGGGCCAGCTCCGCGTCCGTCCCGTTCGCCGCCGACCGGATCGAGCCCCCGTTGGCCTCCAGCGTGTCGGCCACCACCGCGATGCCCTGCGGCGAGTAGTTCGGCTCCGCCACCGTGTGGGCGAAGACCAGCGCCGACGTGCCGCCGCCGCTCTCGTAGGCCGCCCACTTCCTGCCCCAGTCCGCCGGGTCCATGTCGATCGCCAGACGCGGCGAGCCCGTCACGTCCACCGCCTCGTCGAACGACACCGTCACCCGGATCGTCTCGCCGACGCCGTACGTGCCGCCGCTCGCCGGACGCGACGACACCGACACGCCGGTCGCCGACGGCGCGCTCGCCGCCGGCGTCTCCCCCTGCGCCAGCTCCCAATCCACCTTGTGGTTCGGGTCGTGCGACAGGCCGTCGTGCGACAGGTCCGCGTCCTCCTCCGTCGCCGCCGACCGGACCGAGCCCCCGTTGGCCTCCAGCGTGTCGGCCAGCACCGCGATGCCCTCCGTCGAGACGTTCGGCTCCACCACCGTGTGGGCGAAGACGAGCGCCGACGTGCCCCCGCCGCTCTCGTAGGCCGCCCACTTCTCGCCCCAGTCCGCGGGGTCCATGTCGATCCGCAGCCGCGGCGAGCCCGCGACGTCCACCGCCTCGTCGAACGACACCGTCACCCGAATCGTCTCGCCGGCGCCGTACGTGTCGCCGCTCGCCGGACGCGACGACACCGACACGCCGGTCGCCGACGGCGTGCTCGCCGCCGGCGTCTCCGGCTGCGCCAGCTCCCAGTCCACCTTGTGCGCCGGGTCGTGCGACAGGCCGTCGTGCGACAGGTCCGCGTCC
>WTGR01000024.1 GCA_011523485.1 Acidobacteriota bacterium | reverse complement strand
TGAGCGACGTGCGCGCCATCCGGACGCCGCGCTCGACCCAGAAGTTGTTGTACGACCCGGTCTCGCCCGTTCCCGCGGCGATGCCGCGCTGCTCCCGGGCCACGTCGCCGGCCTCATCGAGCGCCGCTCGCTCTTCTTCCGTCAGCAGCTCCCTTCCCTCCAGGTCGTCGGGCCGTTGCAACGGGGTCGTCGTGGTGTTCGTCCAGCGCCCCTGCAGGTCCGGGTCCCCCCACGCCGTGCGGGGTGAGGTCCACGCGCTGCTCTCGCCCGCCTGCGTCTGGCCGCCCGCGCCGGCCGGGGCGAGCGCCGCGACCGCCATCACCGTAATCGCCGCCGCGAGATATCGATGGATCATTGCTCCCTCCCTGCTCTCGCTCGTCACGCTCCGTCCTGGGAACCCGTGGCAAACCGCGCCGCATGCAGGAAGCGATTTCGCCACCGGCTCCCGGCATCCGCATGATGAATCAGGACCCGGCAGCGCGCAACAGAACTCTTGGGCGGACGGGCTCTTGAACCGTAGCCGCATTTATGCGTATATTGTGAATAAATGCCTCGCGACCTGCTGACCGACTTCGAGCTGATGATCCTGCTCGCGATCCTCCGGGTCGGAGAGGGCGCGTACGGCGTGCTCATCGCTCGCGAGATAGAGCGCACAGGCGGGCGGCGCGCCGTGCTGGGCGCGGTGTACGCGGCGCTGGATCGCCTGGAGCGGAACGGGCTCGCAGCCTCGTCGCTGGGCGACCCGACGCCGGAGCGCGGAGGCCGCGCCAAGCGCTTCTTCGAGGTGACTCCCGCCGGCATCGACGCGGTCAAGAGCACGCAGTCGGCCCTCGTCTCGCTGTGGACCGGCATTCCCGAACTGAAAGGAGCAACTTCATGACCCGCTCCCGGCCGCCACGGCTCGCCCTGGTTGTCCTGCGCACCTTTCGCGTGGAGGACGAAACGCTGGTTGGCGACATCGTCGAGGAATTCGGCGCCCGGCAATCACGCCTGTGGTTGTGGCGCCAGGTCCTGGGAGCGGTGCTCGCCGGACCGGAAGCGCGTCGCCGCACGGGTCCCTTGGGCCTCTGCGATACCCGCTTCGCGCAGTCGTTCCTCAAGCCGCCCCCCCGTAGGGAACCTCGTATCAACCTGAGCGGCGGACCCGTTCCCGGCATCGGCGGGCTGAGCATCGTCGCGCTCGCGTTCCACGTCGCGCTGGTGAGCCCCCAGTTTCTGTGGCTGCCGGTGCTCGGCCTGCTCGCGGGAAACCTCGTGGGTGCGGCGCTCTTCGCCCGTCGCAGGATCGCCAACCCGTGAAGCGCGCTTCGCTGCCTTGCCCATAGGCCTTGGAGGTGGCCAGTCGGGCAGAGCACGGTCCGGCGGTGCATCACGGGCTGTCCGCGTTCGACAACTGAGACTTCAGGAACGCCAGAACCTGCCTGACGACATCGCGCGTGGCGGCACTGTCATCCATGACGTCGAATGCGTGAGGCCCCGCGGCGTGATTGACGAAGGTCACGGGCCGATTGTCGCGGAGGGCCGCCGCCAGGAACGCGTCGAGCGCGGCGTTCAGTCCCGGAGACTCGTCACGACCCGCGCGAGCCAGGAACAGGGGCCTATCCCTCGGTAGATCCTCGAACGTCCGGTTCGAGCACGGGTTGGCGAAGCCGTACTGTCTCGAAGCGTCCGCGACCGCGGTGGATCCGTCGAGATCGAGCATGAAGCCGTAGCAGAGCGCCGCGCACTTCAGGAAGCGCCGTTCCGGACCCGCCAGAATCGACAACGCGTTGGGAACGTGTCCGGAACACGCCCAAAGCCCCATCCGCTCGCCGTCGACACCCAGCGACGCGGCGTACTCACGAACGTAGACGAGCACGGCCTCCATGTCCGGCACCGGCTCCTTCGTCGAGCAGGTAATGGCCACCAGCCCCGATGCGGCCATCAACTCGGCCCATGAGACGAACGAGCCGATGCGCTTCACGGCACCGGGGAACCCCGGGACCAGGACCACGGCCGGAGTCCTTTCCGACGCGGTCCGGTCAGGCGGTGAGTACACATCCATCGTCAACTCGGCGTTCGCCGGCGTCGTGTAGGCGACGTCGCGCCGTACCCCGACGGCGTCCATGCCCGGGAGGTCGTAGTGCACTCGTCTGGTGAGCAGGTCGCTCGCCGGGCGCTTCTGATTCAACATCAGCCTCCGCTTCAGCGCGTCGCGACGATCTGAACCGGTATGCCCTCCGGGTCGCGGACGTAGAAGCCGTAGTCCAGGTTCTGGTCCGGGGTCAGTCCGCGCTGCTCGA
>WTGR01000736.1 GCA_011523485.1 Acidobacteriota bacterium | reverse complement strand
GTCGGCGCCGTCCGTCATGGGCTGCCAAGTCGGGCTGTCGCGCTCGACCTCGATCGCCATGCAGGATTCGTGGCAGTAGCGGCCACGATGGCGGACGATCGCGTTCAGCTGGTAGAAGTTGCGCTTCGCCGTCTCCTGCAGAACGTCGGCGATGCGGTGCAGTTCCTCGTCCTTCGGAGCATGAGCGCGGATGGCCTTGCGGGAACCCGGGGCGTGGCTCCACCAGCCCTCGTAGCTCGCACCGTCGCCCTGGTTGGCGAAGCCGCTGAACATGATGCGCGGCTTGTCCCGCGTTCCGCCGCCGTAGAGCCGCACCGGGGTGGTGGCGAGGGTGATGCCGAGGATTCGGCAGATCGTCTCGAAGTCCTCGTAGACGAAATCGTACCATTCGTCGTGGAGGGCCTGCCGGCGATACCAGCACCGGGCGGCTTCCTTCGCCTCGTCGGAGAGCTCGTCGATGGTGTAGACCGTGGTCTCGATGATCCGGGGCATGGTCAGCACTCCTTCGGACGGCGGTTGCGGGCGATGGTGTCATCGGACACGCGGATGAACCGGACCGCCTCGCGGATGCGCCGCCTGGCGATGCGGTGGCAGTCGGGGTCGGTGCGGCTCCAGGGGCGCGCTCTGCGCGACAGCCACGCACCGGAATCGGCAACGAACCCGTCCGCATAGGCGACGAAGTGATTGCCGGCGGAAATCGCCCAGGTCCCGGACGGCGCGGCGTCGAGGAAGGTGCCGAGCGTGACCGCGCGGAGCTGATAGGGAAGTTTGGCGAAGATGCGCTCCCAGACCTCTTCCCGGCGCGCGAAGCGGCGCTCGCGGTACTTCGGATGACGGAGCGCGAAATCGGGAACGAAGCCAAACGCTTCGAGGGCGGCGGCGAGTTCGTCGGTGTAGACGCCGTTGACCGAGGGCCGGTCGAACAGGCGGCGGATGACGGCGGCGGCCTCGTGGGTGGGCACGCCAGCGATTCCGGAAATCGCGCAGGGGCCGCACTTGGTGGCGCGGCCGGTGATCCGGTGAAGCATGGCGGACTCCAGACTGGAGGGACGTCGATGTACGAGTGCGGCGGGCGGAGAGGCGCGACGGCGCTCAGTCGTCATCTGGCCACATCACGGTGATGACGGGCTCACCCCGGTCGCCGGAACCGATCGCCACGATGGGAAAGTGCCTGCGGGGCGGGCGGTTGCTGTCGCGTAGGTCCTTGCGGATGTCGCGCACCAGAACGGACATGCGCACGCGATCGCTGTTCGAGGCGCCGAGCGCGTAGTGCCGCGCCATCCACAGCACGTCCCACAGGCGCCCGGCCTCGTCCTGGAAGCCGAGATACCCCTCGGGCAGCGCGACGAGTCGGTCCCACACGGAACGTGAGAGCGCGACGGGGATCTTGAAACCGGCCTCGCGGGCGGTCTCGGAGACGTCGACGAGCACGCCGTCCTCGATCGCCTGGGCGCGGGTATAGGCGAACAGGACGGCGCCGAACGGCTCGGCGGTGCGGGGATCGGGCATGGCGAAATCCTCGATGGGGTGGAAACGGAAACGTCCCGGATCGGGTCCGGGACAGGCGGGATGGGGCGTTCTCTGGCAGCGCGGATGCGAAACCAGCCGGGTCAGCGGATCGCGGCCTCCGGCGGCGGGCCGGACGGGCCGAGATCGACCGCGACGCGGCCCTGGGCCACGGTCACGGTGACGGTGCGCTCGGGCGGCATGAGCCAGAGCAGGTCGGTCCAGACGGCATCGGCGATGGCGCGCTTCTGCGCCTCGTCGCTCGGGTCCTGCGGGATGGCGGCGGTCATGGTCATGGGCGGGGTCTCCCCTGGATGGCGAATGCCGGCTCGGCCCCGGCGGCGGGGCGGAGACCGGCGTTCGCGTGGACGGATTGCCGGCGCCGGCCTATGACGGTTCGGCGGCGGCGAGGGTCACGGTGACGTCGGGCCGGCGGATGCGGATGTCGATCGCGCGGTCCTTGGGGCAGAACCACATCAGCTCGCGCCGCACCGCCTCGGCGATGGAGGATCGGCAGGCCTCGTCGTCCGACAGCAGCAGCCGGGTCGCGATGTGGAGCGCCTCCTCGTCGAAGCGATCGCGCTGGGTCTCCCAGCTGTCGGCGTCCGCGTCGTCGCTGAACGAGAAGAACGCGGCGCGCATGAGCCCGGCGAGATCGAACGGCTGGATCGCGCTGCCGGCGGCGACCAGCGGCAGGGCGTCGCCGACCCAGGACCAGGCCTCGCCCGCGAAGGCGAGATCGGCGGGGAGATCGATGATGCGCCCGACCCCCTTGCC
>WTGR01000394.1 GCA_011523485.1 Acidobacteriota bacterium | reverse complement strand
CTCGGCCTGCCCCTCGGGACCGTGAAGTCGCGCTCCACCCGCGCGCGGGTGGAGCTGGCGAGACAGGTCGTGGCCATCGACCCTTCGTACGCGGAGACTTCCCGCCCCCGGGGATGATGCGATGGACTGCCACCTCTTCAGCGACCGAATCGAGACCCTCGTCGACGGCGCGATGCCGGCGGACGAGCGACTGCGCGCCGCGGCGCACGCCGCCGCCTGCCCCGACTGCCGCGCGCTCCTGGCGTCGATGCAGGAAGCGTTCGCGCCGGCGATCGCGGCGCCCGGCGACCTGACCGAGGCGATCCTCGCGCAGACGAGCGGCCCTGCATGCGGGCAGGCACAAGCCCTGCTCGGAGACCTGATCGACGGCGCGCTCGACGCCGCGGACCAGGACCTGTGCGCTGCGCACCTGCGGCACTGCCCCGCCTGCACGGCCATCTCGACCGCCCTCGTACGGCTGGCCGAGGACCTTCCGTCGTTTGCGGCGCTGCCGCCGGATCCCCAGCTCGTGGACGACATCCTGGTTCTTACCCGACCAGGACGACCGTGGTGGACGGTGTTCCGGGAACGGATGCGGGAGACAGGGTTCCGGCTGCTGGCGCGCCCCCGCATCGCCTGGGAGGCCGGCTGCGTCGCCGCACTGCTGGTGTGGCTGCTCTGCGGCGCATCCTGGTCGCCGCTCCACGGCACCGCAGTGGCAGCGCAGTCCCTCGTGGAGCGCAGTGCGGCCGGCGCACAGGCGGCGGGCGCCCGGTCCGTCGCCGCGCTCGAGCGGACCGTCGCGGCCTTGCGCGGGGAAACCGTGCGGGTCGCGGCGGGCGGCGCGAGCGAAGTGTCCGGGCGGCTCTCGGGCCTGTCCTCGTGGCGCCGCCGGGCGGCGAGCGCGGCGCCGGAGCTCGACCGGCACTGGCGGCAGTTCCTGCAGGCGGTGCGGGACCGCGACCTGTTCGGCGGCGTCGACGCGCTGCACTCGATCGGCCGTGACGCCGGCGCAATGCTGGCGGAGCTGCTGTTCCCGCCGTCCTCTTCGTCCACGACCACCCGGGCAGCACCAATCCCGGCCGGAAGGAGCAGACCATGAACGGATCCCCGGAACCTCCGCACACCCCGCCGCCGGCCACGGCGCCGGATCGGCCGGCCGCGACGCCATCTCCCACGGCGGCGGAGCTCGCCGCCCGGACAACCCCGGCGCCCTCCCGGCCGGCCGAAGAGCGGACGCGCTACGCGCCCCCCGGTGCAACGCCGGGCCTGCAACCCAAGTCCCCCATCATCGCCGGGCTGTTGTCGGTGATGCCCGGCGCAGGCCAGATCTACGTCGGCTACTACAAGGTAGGGTTCATCCACAACGTCGTGTTCGGAACGACGATCGCGTTTCTGGCCGCCGGCGGCGGTCCGTTCCCTGTGCTGCTCCCGGCCATGGCGATCTTCCTGTCCTTCTTCGTCATCTACAACATCGTCGACGCCAGCCGGCGCGCCACCCTCTACAACCTGGCCCTCGACGGTGGTGAAGGCATCGACCTGCCGAGCATGGACATGGACATCTCGCTCCCGAACGTGGGGAGCTCGATAGGCGGCGCCGTGGTCCTGATCGTCCTGGGCGTCGTCCTGCTCTCGAACACGCTCCTGGGCATCCCGCTCGACTGGCTCGCCGCGTGGTGGCCCATCATCCCGCTCGGCCTCGGCATCCACCTGCTCGTCAAGGCGCTTAGGGAGCGGCAGGCGAAGCCGCAAGCGCCGGCGCCGCGAACCGCGAGCCGCAGTGGAATCCCAGTCCCGGACAACCGGGACGCTACCCGACCGGCCGCGTGAGCAGATCCGAGTACAGCGCGTAGAACCGCTCCACGTCCAGGTCCAGCATCACTTCCACGCGCCGGCCGCCCTCAACGCCACCGGAGCCGACGACGGTTGCGCCGTAGTCCGGACCGAACGCCGTGTCGACGGTGATCGGCAGTTCCTCGGAAGCGGTGACGATGGAGGGCTCGATGAGCCAGGCGGCGGTGATGCAGTCCCAGACGTACGCCGTCGCGGCCGGATCGGCGTCGAACCGCGGCCCCAGGTCGTAGCGCATGAGACGGGTCAGCGGCGTATCGACCGCGACGATGCGGTCGAAGCGGGTCTTGTGCAGCGGCGCGTGGTTGGTGATGTCGAGGCCGAACATCACGATGCGCGGAATCGGCGCGGCCAGCACCGCGGCGGCCGCCTCGGGGTCGAACCAGAAGTTGAATTCCGCGGCCGGCGTGACGTTGCCGGGCACGCGGGCGTTGCCGCCCATGAAGACCAGGCT
>WTGR01000578.1 GCA_011523485.1 Acidobacteriota bacterium | reverse complement strand
GAGGTGAGGAGTTTTCAGTGACCACAATGGGGATTATTGGGTGACCGGTGACACGCCCACGCCGTCGAGGTCCTGCGCGCGGCGACCGAGCCCGACGCGGCCGAGCACGTCGTCCCGCTCGGCCCGCACCAGGTCAACCGCCGCCTGCAAGTCCTGACCGCCATGCTTGGCCTCGATGGCGTCTCGTCACCACTCCCGACGCCGCGGCCTCGCTTCAGAGCTGGTCCGCCGCGGCGCGTCGACCACCGTCCGTGCAGACCGCCGGCGGCTGGCGTAGCGCCGCGATGGTCGCCCGCTACGCCTCAGCCCGTCGCCGTCGAGGCCACCTGCGGGCCGAGGCACGGAAGCTCGCGCGACGGTGCAAGCCTCGGCGGATGGCGATCCGGATCGCCATCCCAGTTCCGACTTGGCGGGGTGTACACGCTGAACGTCGTCCCGGTCGACGCCGACGGCCAGCGGCGTTGTCAGAGGGTCGCGCTGTGGGCGTAGTCGAAAGCGACCGACCACAGCTCCTCGCCGGTGCGCGCGTCGAACGCCCGGAAGCGGCGGTCGACGGGTGGCGCCGATGAACACAAGGCCTCCCGCGGTGACGATGGGGGCCGCCGACGTTGCGGCTGCCGACGCGCTGCTTGCCCTCGGGCAGGAGCTCGTCGATGCCCAGCGGCACCTCCCACGCGATTTCGCCCGTGGCGAGCCTCGACCGCGACGAGGCGCGCCCAGGGCGGCTTGAAGCAGGGGAGCGCGCCGAGCCGCTCGCCGTCGGCGTCGAAGATCGGGGCCTCGAACGGCGGGCCGGCCTCGCGGACGAAGGCCACCTGGTCGTCGGTGTCCGAGGGGTACAGCTCGTTCTTCGTCATCCAGCCGCCGATCGGCTGGTCCTTGGAGTTGACGAAGATGTAGCCGAGCTTGGGATCGTAGGCCGTACCGTTCCAGTTCACGCCGCCGCCGGTGCCGGGGGCCGCGCTTGCCGCACTCGCAGACCGCATGACTTCCTCCA
The DNA here is from genome assembly GCA_011523485.1 of Acidobacteriota bacterium. The sequence continues at coordinate 1,288 of WTGR01000578.1, read as the reverse complement.
ACGATCCGTCGAGGACAAGCGCCCCGGTCATCTCCCCCAGCACCGAATCCCCCGCCACGGAAAGCTCCACTTGGAACTGCCCGGTCATCCGGCCCGGCATATCGGCGCGCGTCTCCCACGACAGCACCTCGGCGCGCAGTTCGAGCTCCTGTGCGGCGATCGTCACCGTGGTCAACATCAGACGAAGCGTCCCATCGATGGATACCTCTCCCGACGCGACCTCGAACGGCTCGGCGGGCCGAGCGTCACCCACCGCCAACTCCCCGAGGTCCACCGTGCCATCCACCAGTCCGCCGTCCTGCGTGAGGTCGATCCGCAGCTCAGAACCCGCAACGCCCTGAGAGCTCGATTTCAACAGCGCGCACAACTGGACCCATAGCGCCGCACCCGACGCCGTGCAGTCGGCCATGCGCCACCACCCGGTCCAGCTCCCCCGGAACTCTGGGTATACGCGTATTCGCAAAGACCCACGCCCGCCCGGGTTCGCCTCGGCCGAGATCGTCGCCTCACCGGCTGCAACCGCCGTCACCACGCCCGCCGACGATACCGTCGCCACCGACGGTGCGTCGGAGCTCCACGTGGCGTTGACTGCGGGCTGGGTGCTGCCGTCGCCCAGCGTCACGGTAGCCTCGAGCTGCACTTGATTGCCGATGAAGATCGTGCCCCGGGCCGCATACGTGACCGAGAGGGTCGCGTCGGTCGCCGATGGCGCAGTTGGACTCTCCTCTCCGCCACAACCCGCCGCCAGCAGGAGTCCGGCAACAACCAGCACACCTCGGCCGAACGCCCGGCGGGAAACCATCTTGCAAGCCTCAGCCATCGATGCCTACCTCTACTGATTGATGATCGCGCCAGTTCCGGAACCAAGCGGCGCTCCGGGGGCGATCAGGTCGAAATCCGCGTCCGCCCGCTCGACAGTACGTCAACTTTCCGCCGCTTCCAGCTCTCGTCCATTTCCTCGGCCTCGAGGCGCGAATGACGGGACTCCCGTCGGTAACCGATGTCCTCGACAGCCGGCCGGGATGCTGGCGCGTGCGCAAGCGGTTTCTCGGTGTCGGCGACGACGTGCGGCCGATGTGCGTCAACGCTGTCTGTACGGAACAGCCGGCACCGACGCCGCGATCTGGTCAGATCGACGGCCGATCCGGCTGGGTCGAGCTCGTGGGAGTGCCGGTTTCGGCCATTTTCGTCGCCTTCGCGCGGCCTTTCGAGGGCCTGAGCGGCCTCCGGTGAAAGTCAGGTGCCGAGCATGCGCAGGATGGCGACAGCGGCACCGATGACGGCGGCG
>WTGR01000389.1 GCA_011523485.1 Acidobacteriota bacterium | reverse complement strand
CGTGGTCGGCCGCCGCCCGAAAGACGGCCGTGACGCACTCGTCGTCGAGGGCGAATCGGTGCATCGCGGGGAACAGGCAGGCGCATCGCAGGCCGTGCTCCCCGAAGCCTCGCCGGACGCCCGCCTCGGCGCCCGGCGCCGTCGGGTTCACCATGAACAGGCCGGCGAAGCGGGACGGATGCCGCACGACCGCGGCCGCGACGGACGCCTCGTCGCCGGGGACGCTGGCCATGAGGGCGGCGCGCCCCACGCCGTGGCGGTCGAGTTCGGCCACCCAGCGGTCGGCCAGCCGCTCGGGATTCCCCGGCGGGTCCCAGCCGAGCGCGGCCGGCAGATCGACCGCCGGGTCCGCCACCGGCGGGGCTTCCGGATCGCGGGCCAGCGCGTCGAAGAACCCGGCCGAGAAGAAGTGGCAGTGCGCATCGTTCAGGCGCTTTTCGTCCGTTTCGGTCATCGTGTTCTCGTCGAGCCTGCCGGCCGTCGGCAGGGTTCCGCCGCGGGACCGTGCGGCAGTATACTGGCCGCGGAGTCGAGATCATGGCAGCAGCCAAGGCCGGCCGGAACGACCCCTGTCCGTGCGGGAGCGGGCGCAAGTACAAGCAGTGCTGCGCCGTCAAGCAGGACGGCGGAAGCAAGTTCGGCACCTACGCGCTCATCGTGGTCCTCGTGGCCATCGCGGGAGTGCTCGTCTACACCTTCACCGCGGACGGCGGAGGTTCGCGCCAGGTGTGGGACCCGGTGCACGGCCACTACCACACGGTGCCCTGAACCGGCGCGGCCACGTCGCGGCGCGGCCGGCCCGCGCGGGGCCGACGCCGCAGTGGGCGTAGTGCGTCCGGACCGCCGCCCCCGGGCCGGAGCTCGCGAGACAAGACATGGAATACGTCAACCTCGGCCGTACCGGCCTGCGCGTCTCGCGCCTCTGCCTCGGCACGATGACCTTCGGGTCGACCGCCTGGCGCCCGTGGATTCTGCCCGAGGAGGCCAGCCGTCCGTTTCTCCGGCGCGCGCTCGACGCCGGCATCAACTTCTTCGACACCGCGGACATGTACTCCCGCGGCGTCAGCGAGGAGATCGTCGGCCGCGCGCTGAGCGACTTCACCACGCGCGACCAGGTGGTCATCGCCACCAAGGCGTTCTTCCCCATGGGCGACGGCCCGAACGACCGCGGCCTGTCGAGGAAGCACCTGTTCGACGCCGTCGACGCCTCGCTGCGGCGGCTCGGGACCGACTACGTCGACCTCTACCAGATCCACCGGTTCGATCCGCACACCCCGATCGAGGAGACCCTGGAGGCGCTGAACGACATCGTCCGCGCCGGCAAGGCGCGCTACATCGGGGCGTCGAGCATGTACGCCTGGCAATTCGCGCAGATGCTGCAGATGTCCGAGCGCCACGGCTGGGCGCGCTTCGCGTCGATGCAGAACCACTACAACCTCGTCTACCGGGAGGAAGAGCGCGAGATGCTGCCCCTGTGTCGCGCCGAGGGCATCGGGATCATCCCCTGGAGCCCGCTGGCGCGCGGGTTCCTGGCCGGCAATCGCGAACGGTCCACCGGCGCCGACCGGAAGCGGGGCGGGGAGACGCTGCGTGCGCGGACCGACGAGTACGCGCAGTCGCTCTACTACGCCGATTCCGACTTCCGGGTCGTCGATCAGGTCGTCGAGATCGCGCGCGGGCGCGGCGTCACGCCGTCGCGGATCGCCCTCGCCTGGATCCTCCGTCAGCCGGGCGTTGCGGCGCCCATCATCGGGGTGACGAAGGTCGAGCAACTCGACGACGCCGTCGCGGCCCTGGCCGTGGCGCTCGATGACGAAGAGTGCGACCGCCTCGAGGAGCCGTACGTGCCGCATCCTGTGCTGGGACACCAGTAGCTGGCTGATCGACCGACAGCTACGCCGGATCCTGCCCCAGTCGGTCCATCCCGGCCTCGTAGATCGTCCGCACCTGCCCGGTGACCTCGCGATACCGCGCCAGCAGGTCCTCGCCCGACAACGGCTCGCGCAGCCGTCGCGCCAGTGGTTCCAGTTCTGACGGGTCGGTCGAGATGGCGCCGCCGCCGGTGTCCGTGTGGATCCGCAGCACCGTTTCCAGTTCGCGCAGAAACCAGTACGCGTTGCGGAGCGTGTCGGCCTCTACCGGGCGCAGGAAATCGGTCTCGGGCAGCGTCTCCAGCAGCCAGCGGGTGCCGGCGACGCGGAACCCGCTGCGCGCCGGCCCTTCGCGGAGTTGCAGCACCTGCAGCAGGAAGTCGATGTCGGCGAGGCCGCCGCGGCCGCGCTTCA
>WTGR01000279.1 GCA_011523485.1 Acidobacteriota bacterium | reverse complement strand
GGACGTCGAGGTCACGCAGTCCGGGCCGGTCGGGCAGGGTGAGTCGGAGCGGGGGCTTGAGTCCGCGCTGCCGGCGTCGGGTTTCGAGGATGTGGGTGATGGAGCCGGCGCCGAGGGCGTCGCGTTCGAGTGCGATGTGCACGGCCTTGGCCAGCTCCTCGGGTCCGTAGTCGTCGAGCAGGGCGAGCAGCCGGGTGGCGTGCGGTCGCAGGGCCTCTCCGCGCTCGGCGAGGCGCTCGAAGAGCTTGGCGGTGGCGGGGACGGCGGCGCGCAGCCGGTCGCGGGTGGTGTGGACGTTGGACTGACGGGTGGCTGCCAGCAGGCCTTCCAGATGGGCGGGGTCCTCGACGGTCAGTCCGGTGTTGTAGGTGCGGTGATGGTTGGCCAGCTCGTTCTGTCCGTCGAGGATGCGGATGCGGGTGGCCGAGGCGAGCAGGGTGAGCGGCTTGCGGACGTGGGTGTGGGGGATCGAGTAGAGGTTGCGGTCGAAGCGCACGTAGGGGGTCTTGCCGGAGCGGACGGCGCGCACCAGGTCGGTCTCGAAGGGATTGGCGGGCAGCGGGAGCAGGCGGGGCTTTTCCTCGGCCCAGACGTCGGCGACGCTGCGGTCGGGCTGGTCGGGATGCCGTCGGCGGTGAGCGACCTCGTCTCGCCAGCGCCGGAACTGGGCGTTGATGTCGTCGAGGTCGCGGAAGGGGCGGGCGGCGAAGTAGGCGTGGCGCAGGTATTGGATCTGGCGCTCGATTTTTCCTTTTTCATTTCCGCGTCCCGGTGTGCAGGGGCGGGGCGCGAAGTGGTAGTGGCCGGCGAGTTCGAGCAGGCGGGGATGAAATTGGACGGCCGCCCCGCGGCGGTCGAGCACGGCGCTGCGCAGGTTGTCGTAGACGAGGTTTCGCGCGACACCGCCCAGCGCGTCGAAGGCGTCGACGTGCCCGCGCAGGAAGCTCTCCAGCGTCTGGTCGAGGGTGAACAGCGCGGCGATGGCGCGCGAGTAGCCGAGGACCATGACGAAACCGGAGACGGTGCGTGTGCCCTGTCCGATGCGGACCTTGCCGAACGAGCCCCAGTCGACCTGTGCGGACTCGCCAGCCAGGGTGACGACGCGGCGGTAGACGGCGCGGTTGGTCTCGGGCCGCAGGCGCCGCACGAGACGGCGGACCTGGATGACCGAACCGGCATAGCCGCGCTGGCGGACCATCTCGTAGACCCGCGTGGCGCGCAGGCTCGGGTACTGCGCCAGGGTGTCGCGGATGAAGGGCAGGTAGGGGTCGAGAATGCTGGGCCGGCACGCACCGCGCCGGAAACCGCCCGTCTCGCGCTCGACCGCGGCGCGGACCGTCTCATGGTGGAGGCCGAGCTGGGCCGCGATGGTCCCGACCTTCCAGTGCTCGCCGAAGAACAGGCGCCGGATCTCGGCGCGTTGCGCGGGCGTGATCATCGTCCCTCCTCGTGCGCTCGACGCGCGGCTCCCGCATCTGGATGAGCCACCGGCTCGTCCGTCCGCAGACCACGCATCGCGTGGGAGCGGGCGGCCGAACCGGCGTGGCGTCAGGGACGGCGAGTCTGGCCGATCGGCGTGGTGCGGTGGAAGACTGATCCGTCACGCGGCGGCGGTCACGATAGGCGCGTTGCCGGTCGCGATGGTCGAGACGGCCTTCGGGACTGCGCTGGTGTCGCGCCCGAGCCGCCTGCACCGACCGGCGACGAGCGGCCGCGCGGCAGCGCGGCGTGCAGTAGGCATGGCCGCGGTCGCACGCCGCGCAGACGGCGAACAGGCGGCTGCAGTGTCGGCAACTCTTCTGGCGTAACGGCTGGTCCACGGCGTCGGAGCGCGCAGGGTGAGCTCCGACTGGACAGCCGGCCCGAACCGTGGCACAACAAACGGCGACCGGCTCGGTCTGTCGGAGCTCGGGGCGGTCACGAGGGTCCGGCTTCTACCCGGGCCCTCACCCCACGTCTGAGTCCGCTCCAACGCTATCCGAACCCGCCGTCCCTTGCGAGCGCGGACGTCACGCTGCGGCCCGTCCGCGCGGGCACGCGCGACGACGACGCCGGCGGTCGCCGGGCATGAACGTCGTCTACGCCGCGACCCACCACTTCGGGGATCTTCGTCACGGGATTCCCACGTGGCCGTTTCTCGGCGTCTCCAGGGACGCGTGTGCTGTCATTCTCCAGAAGGCCGACCACCTCGCCCGCTGACCTGCTTCGCGGGACCGGTCCGCTCGGCGCGCGCGAGGGCGCGGGGGATGTCGCCGCCGGCCGCATCAAGCGCTCGGCGCGCCCACT
>WTGR01000920.1 GCA_011523485.1 Acidobacteriota bacterium | reverse complement strand
GCCACTCCAACGTCTGGGGCACGATGGCGGTCGACGAGGAGCTGGGCTACGTCTATCTGCCGACCGGCACTCCGACGAACGACTGGTACGGCGGCATGCGCCCCGGCGACAACCTCTTCGCGGAGAGCATCATCGCGGTCGACGCCGAGTCCGGCGAGCGGGTCTGGCACTTCCAGGCCGTGCATCACGGCCTCTGGGACTACGACTTCCCCACCGCCGGCAACCTGCTGGACATCACCGTCGACGGCCGCGAGATCAAGGCGATCGCGCAGTCGAGCAAACAGGCCTTCACCTATGTATTCGACCGGGTCACGGGCGAGCCGGTGTGGCCGATCGAGGAGCGGCCCGTGCCGCAGGGCAACGTGCCCGGCGAGTGGTACTCCCCCACGCAGCCGTTCCCGACGAAGCCGGCGCCGTTCGACCTGCAGGGAATCACCATCGACGACCTCGTCGACTTCACCCCGGAGATCCGGGAGGAGGCGATCCGCATCGCCGACCGGGCCCAGCTCGGTCCCATCTTCACGCCGCCGCCGGTGCGCGGCGAGGGGAAGCCGATCATCCAGTCGCCCGGTCCCGGCGGGGGCATCAACTGGCCCGGTTCCGCCGTCGATCCGGAGACCGGCCGCCTGTTCGTCCCGTCGCAGACGCGCCTCCGCGCCGTGGAGCTCGTCGAGTACCCGCCGCCGGCCACGGTCGGCTACTTCACCGATCCGTGGGCCGTCGCGGTGCCCGGCCCGCAGGGACTCCCGCTCGTCAAGCCGCCGTACAAGCGCGTCACCGCGATCGACCTCAACACCGGCGACCACGTCTGGATGGCGCCGCACGGCGACGGCCCACGCAACCACCCGGCAATCCGGCACCTGAACCTGCCGGCGCTCGGCGGCCACGGCGGCATGCACGGCGGCGGCCCGCTGGTTACCAAGACCCTGCTCGTCGTCAATTCGGGAGCCCGCTACGTCGAGGATCAGAACGCCTCGGCAAGGGCGATCACGGCGTACCACAAGGACAACGGCGACTACCTCGGCTCTATCGAACTGCCGTCCATCCCCTACGGCAACCCGATCACGTATCTGCACGAGGGCAGGCAGTACATCGTCGTGGCGGTGGGAACGGGAAGCAGCGAGGCGGCCCCGCCGGAGCTCATCGCGCTGGCATTGCCGCAATAGGACCCAGGCTGTCACCGCGAAACGGAGAGCAGAACAGGATGCCGGACAAGCATCCCTACGTACCCAGCCTTGGTGGACTGTCAAAAGCGATCACCCATTTCAGAAAATCCTTCCCGGCCAGTGTCAACGCGGTTACCTCGAAGAAGCTTGGGTTCGCGCCGAACAACGAAAGCTACGTCATGAACGTGCTCCGATTTCTCAACCTCATCAAAAAAGATGACAAAAGGAGTGATAACGGCCTGGCCATCTTCTCTCATCACGATGATGGCGCGTTCGCCAACGCGTTTGAAGCTCAAGTCCGGGACTCTTACTCCGGACTCTTCGATCCGTACGGCGAACAGAGTTGGAACCTTGACAGAGACGCTCTGATATCCTTCTTTCGCACTTCTGACCAGACGACAGAGATCGTGGGCAAGAGACAGACGACGACGTTTCAATTGTTGGCCAAGTTCGCCGGTCGCGGCGGCCCGCCGCAGAATACGACCCGGGAATTGATTCCATTGACCGGTTCGAGGCGCTCGTGCGCCGTGCGCGCCACTTCACGGAACAGCGATCGGACGTCCCTGGAGGAATGCGCCCGTTCGCCGAACGAGACATTCATCCTGGCATTCCCGTTAACGTTCGTGAGCTCTTCGACGATGGTCACTATTCACAAGCCACGTTCGAAACGTTCAAGTTTATCGACAAGGAAGTACAGAGACATTCAGCCAGCGGCGGCACTGGGGTGAAGTTGATGATGAAGGCTCTTTCGGAGTCGTCACCCATAGTCCGGTTGACTCCCATGGCAACACAAAGCGAACGAGACGAGCAGGCAGGTTGCAAGTTCATGTTCGCCGGTTCCATGCTCGCGATCCGGAACCCGCGTGGTCACGAAGTGTCGCTGTCGGAATCGCCGGATCAGTGCCTTGACCATCTGTCATTCGCTTCGTTTCTGCTGCGGCGCCTCGAGGAAAGCGGCTTCAGGGTTACCGGCAGAAAGCCCGGGAAACCCGGTCGCGTCGCACCGGAGTAGGCGGAGGCATGTCCGCGGATCCTCTGTGGCCTTGTCGGCTCAGACGGTGATCGTGGGATTGTCCCGTTCGCTGTTGAACTTTGCGGGTGGCAGACTCCCTTTTCCTCCG
>WTGR01000172.1 GCA_011523485.1 Acidobacteriota bacterium | reverse complement strand
ACGCTGCGCGGGCCACCGGCAACCTCTCCAGGCAGCGTCAGCATCGGCATGCGCGGCACCGGGCACGCCCCGTGGTCGCGGTGGAACCGGAGGCGAGCCGCCATCGCCGGCGGGACGTAGTCGCGACGAGGCTCCTCGAACCACTCGACGACGTCGCGGAGGTACCAGAGGCCCCAGCGCGCCACCGCCGCACCAGCGACAACGACGTACAACCACGTCATTCGAGTCCTCCCCCGTCGCCTTGCCGGCGTCGCGTGGTCCGTCCCCGACCGAACGTTGGCACCGCGGGCGACATGGCGACTATCGGCACGAGAGAGCAAACTCTGTACCCTCGTCCGGCCGCCGCTCGCGGCGCCGGCGGACGGCTACAATGCGAACATGAACAAGACAGCCATGCGCGTCTCGGTCGGTCTCCTCGCCCTGGCGCTCCTCGCCGTGCTCGCAACCCGGCCGGCGGCCGCGCAGGCCGGCCGGTACCCCGCATCGCGGCACGGCGGGAACTACATGTTCAACTTCTACTTCCCGCCGTCGCCGAGCTCGACGCCGTGGGCGCCCGCGTGGGCGCCGGACGGGCGGTCGGTAGCCGTGGCGATGGCCGGCTCCATCTGGCGCGTCGACCTCGCGAGCGGCGCCGCGGACGAGCTGACCTACGGGGAGACCTACCACTCGTCCCCCGACTGGTCGCCGGACGGGCGCTGGATCGTCTACACGGCGGACCACGACGGGGCGGCGGTGCAGCTCGAGATCCTCGACGTGGCCGCCGGGGAGGCGCATGCGCTGACCGACGACGACCAGATCTACGCCGACCCGGTCTTCTCGCCCGACGGGACCCGCGTCGCCTACGTGGCGACCACGCCGAGCGGCTACTTCAACGTCTACATCCGGCCGATCGCCGATGGCCGCTGGAGCGGCGAGGCGGTCGCGGTCACGCGCGACAACGACTTCGGCCGCAACCGCCTGTACTTCGGGCCGTGGGACATGCACCTGACGCCGGCCTGGCTGCCGGACGGGAACGAGCTGCTCCTGGTCTCGAACCGGGACATCCCGCTCGGGTCCGGTCACGTGCTGCGCGTGCCGGCGCGCGCCGGGGGCATCGACGAGGCCACCGCCGTCCTCCGGGAGCAGACGCTCTACCGCACGCGGCCCGACGTCGCGAGCGACGGCCGGCGGTTCGTCTACTCGTCGACGAGCGGCGCCGCCGATCAGTTCAACAACCTCTACGTGCAGCCGACGGCGGGCGGCGAGCCCTACAAGATCACCTTCTTCCAGCACGACGCGTTCCACCCGCGGTGGTCGCCGGACGACGAATGGATTGCGTTCATCACCAACGAGGGCGGGTTGCCGCAACTGGCGCTGCTCGAGACCCACGGCGGCGCCCTGCGCACCGTGGCCATCGAGCGACGGCGCTGGAAGCGGCCGATGGGCGTCCTCTCGGTAACCACCCGCGACGCCGCGACCGGAGCGCCGACCGGCTCGCGCATCCACCTGACTGCGTCCGACGGCAAGTTCTACGCGCCCGCCGACGCCTACGCGCGGGTCGGCGGGCAGGGCGATCACGTGTTCCACCACACCGGGCGGTTCACCGTGGCGGTGCCCGCCGGGCGCACGGCGCTGACCGTCGTCAAGGGCTTCGAGTACTGGCCGGAGGAGATCGCGGTGGAGGTGGGCGCGGGCGAGGTGGCCGAGCTGACCGTCGATCTCCGGCGCATGACCGACATGGCGGCCAAGGGCTGGTACAGCGGATCGACGCACGTCCACATGAACTACGGCGGCAACCTGCACAACACGCTCGAGAACCTGGTGATGATGTCGGCGGCCGAGGACCAGGACGTGGTCAACGAACAGGTGGCCAACAAGGACAACCGCATCCTCGACCACCAGTTCTTCGTGCCGGGCGGCGGCCCGCATCCGGCGTCGACGTCGGAGCACCTGGTCGTGGTGGGCCAGGAGTACCGGCCCCCGTTCTACGGCCACGTCTTCATGTTCGGGATGCGCGACCACCTCCTCTCCCCCTTCACGATGGGTTACGAGGGCACGGCCATCGAAAGCCTCTACCCGAGCAACACCGACATGTTCCGGAAGGCGCGCGCGCAGGGCGCCACCGTCGGCTACGTGCACGCGTTCGGCGGCGAAGCGGACCCGCTCGACGGCACGCTGGGCGGCGGCAAGGGCTTCCTGGTGGACGCCGCGCTCGGCACGATCGACGGCATCGAGTGGTCCGACGCCGCGCGGGCCGGCTTCTTCCCGGTCTACGCCGCCTGGAACAACGGGCTGCGCGTGACCGCCAC
>WTGR01000750.1 GCA_011523485.1 Acidobacteriota bacterium | reverse complement strand
GGCGGGCAGAAGGGGCCTTGCGGCCGCGGCCGCCGCCACGCGGCGGCCCGGCGACCCCAGGTTCCGGCTGGGCGTCCGCGTGCCCCGAACCGCCGGCAGACGCCGGCAGTGCAACCGCTCATCGACATTTCCGCGAGCGCCAGCCGTGTGCCCGGCCGCAACTCGACAGCGGGACGGCCGCTGCTTGCCGACCCGGTCGACACGGTTGGCGCCAGTCACCAGTGCCGTCACGGACGCACGACTGCAAAGGCACGTCGAGAAACGAGCCGTGCGGGGCCGAGCGGCCAGGTTCGCCGCTTCACACGCGCACCGCCGACGCGAGCCGTCGGGCAGGCCTTCTCAGAAGGGAGACGCGATGCGACACGTAGCGACGCCGCAAGCGAAGCTCTGGACGGCGCAGCCCGCGGATACACGACTGCGAGAGCCAGATCGACACGTCGGCGTCGACCGCGACTGTGTCGTCATGGATGTCCAGCTCGACCCCGCCGACCAGCAGACGGTCGAGCACGCGGCCGCCATGTCGCCGATCCGGTTGATCAGGTCCCCCGCAGCCGGAGCCGATGCGCAGACCTGCGCCGGCCTGCCCGTGGTCACCCGGGTGACAATCGACCTGCGCACCCGCGCGGGGAACACCCCGATTCTGGCGCTGCGAGACGGCCACAGCGACGGCGGGACCGTAGTCGAAGCGATCGAAGTCCGACTCGAGACGACCCGGAACGGCAAGCGCGAGGAAACGCTTGTCCTCCCGAGCGATCTGGCGCTCGTAACTGCCGCGGATCGCTACAGGCCGCCCAACGCGCCCCGGATGGCCGTCTCCCGCCAGCGGCGGGGCGCCACCATCAGCGAGATCACGCGCCGCGCGGCCGCCGCCTACTTCCGGCCGCACGACGAGGTCGGCGCCGACGAATGGCGGCGTTCATACGATAGTTTCCGCGTGAACGCCGCCCGGGCCCTGGCCGGCGTCCCGCTCCTTGCCCACGAGGCCAGACACTGGCTGATCGGCAACATCACCCGTCGCGAGATCCTGCCTCTGCTTCCCACCGAGGCAGCGCAGACGACCATCCGCATCGATCCCTGCGGGTGGATCGGTATCGACCACCACTACGCCACGCCCACGCCCGGCGCGCGGTAGGCGCCCGGTAAGCTTCGGCCCCGGTCCCGGCGACGAACGACGCAGGCGCGTGCGGACCGGGCGACGAGTTCGGCCGGCGCCGTCCGGGCACACCACCCCGGTTCCGGCACGCTGGGACGCTGACGCGCCATCCCCAGGCACGACAGCGCGTGCCGGCCCGGGCGCCCACCCGGACGGCGCCGCCGAAACACCACTGCCGACCTCATGTCCCGGAGGCCGCGAACGAAAGGACCACATGCAGGACAGAACGCCGCCGGCCGAGGCCGGCCTGCCAGGAGGAGAGCTCGGCGACGACCAGCCCATCGAGCGACCCGACGGCGGTTGGGAATGGACCCGCCCGAACCGGGAGCAGCTCCACGATCAGAATCGCTGCTGCGCCATCTGGCACGCCGCGGCCGCCGCCGACACGGAGGGCTGGTACGTCCTCGTCGACGACGGTTCGGAAGTGACAGACTTGCGCATCGGCCCGCTGACCGACGTGTGGAAGGCGGCCAACGCCTTGCGCGATCTGTTTCCGGCGCCTCTGGGAGCCGACCGCGCCACGCTGCAGTACATGGAGGGGCGGGTCGGGCGAATCATCGAGGCCGGACTCGGCGAACGCGTCGAGGCCGCCGCCGTCGCCTACGCGTCCATGAAGACCGCGCCGCCGCTGAGCGTGCTTGGCGCCAATCCGGCGAAGATGCTCGACCGGCTGCAGGCGGCGTGCGACGAACGCCGCGTCTGGCTTGACGGCTAGACCCGGCTAGACCGCACCGGGAACACGAAGCGCCGCACGGGCGCCGCGGCTGGTTCGCCGTACTGCAACGAAAACCCGGACCCGTCCGGGAGCACGACCAGCTCCCGTGCGCCGACCCGACTCCACCGGGTGACTCCGCGAGCCCGGCAACAGCGATCCGCGCCCCGCGGCTACCGCCAGTCTGCGGTCCCCCCGGACGGCAAGCAGCGGCAACCCCACGCGGCGACGACGTTCACCTGCCCGACCGCCGAAGCACCCTTCCGCCGACAGGATTCCGAACACACGGAGGAACGGATGCAATCCGAGCAACAGACGAACGCGCTGCCGCCCCCAGCGAACCGTGCCCGTGGGGAAGCCTGGACGGTAACCCAAGTTTAACAACGGTTCAGGCGAAGCCTTTGAAATCAATCACTTACGCCGGC
>WTGR01000798.1 GCA_011523485.1 Acidobacteriota bacterium | reverse complement strand
CGCCGAAACCCCCGATCCCGCATGGCCGGGACCGGCCGGGGAGCGACCGCCGCAGCGCCTCGGCACACGGAATCGGGACGCCATGCCCGTCGACGGCGGACGGTTGTTGTTCGGCGCGCAATACTGACCCCGCAGTATCACGCCACTTCAATAGCTTATCGCGCCGATCGGCGCGCAACTCGCACGCCGAACAACACCGCTTGACCCCGTGGGCCCACAGGCCCCTCCCACGCGCGGGCCGCCGCCAGCCGCGCCGAGGGCGCGTCGCCCCGCGCGCGGGTCCCTCCCGTGGACTACGGGGACAAGCTACCGCCGAGACCGTGGTACACGGTTACGCCGCCGCTCTGGCGCATAATCACGCCGCCGTTGACAATGTCTTGTGGTGTCCACGAGGGATGGGATGTCAAGTTAGGTATGTGATTCCCCCGGATAATCCATATTGACTAATGCAACCGATTGCATGCACTGTAAGCGGTTGCATAGACCGAATACATCGTATGGGACCGGTTGCAGAACCAAACTTTTGCGGAATCCACGGCGCGAAAGGCCTCTGCTTCGACATGAAGAACGACATCATACGCTCCTTTGGCAATGGCGGCGTGCCCGCGAGAGGGGTGGACTACGCCGGCTTTCCCGCGGGAAGCGCGGCGGATGCCAGGGTCCTGGAGCCCAGAGGAGCGGTCCGGTTCGCCCTGGGACCGGACGATCTCGCTCAGGTCAAGCCGGCGGCCTCCTCGATCAACCCCGTCGTTCTGGCGTTCGACGATAACGGGGCGACTGCGTTGCCCGCCATGGGGCTCACCGCCAATCGCCGGGTGGGCGACTGTGAGTTCCTCTCCGCGCCCCTCTGCGGCTGGATCGAGTCCCTGGGCGGACCGCCGGAGACTTCCTGGCTTGGATGTGAGCTGCCGGCCGCGGATACGCCGTCGGTGCTGCGCGCACGGAAGCCCGTGGAGGTGTGGGTCGTCGCGCCGATCGGCGACCGCGACCTCGTCCTGGGGCGCGGCTCCGGATTGAGCACCGTCGTCATCCTCGGGAACCGCGGCAACAGCCCGCAGCTGCCCCCGCCGCTCGGTCCCATCCGCGAGGAATTCACCGTGCCTCGGGCAACGGCCGCCGCCTACCGGCTCAGTCGAGGCGAGATCGTTCAGATCATCGACGTCGAAGGACAGCAATGCTCGGACTTCCTCGCCTTCCGGACGGCGGGGCTTGCTGAAGGTATCGAACAAATGATCGACGGAACGGTGACGCGGACCCTGGCCCGAGGGGCCTATCCCGCGCCCGGCCTCTTCGACACGTTCTTCGATTCCGGCATCCGTCCGCTGCTCACCCTGGTGCAGGACACCGTGGGGCGCCACGACACGTTTGCGCTCGCCTGCACTGCGCGCGGCTACGAGGAACGCGGCTTTCCCGGCCACGTCAATTGCTCCGACAACATTTCCGCCGCCATGGCACCCTTCGGGGTTGAGCCCCGGCCGGCCTGGCCCGCGATCAACTTCTTCTTCAACGCGTGGATCGATCCTTCCGATAACCAACTGCGGACCGACGAAGGCTGGTCGCGGCCGGGCGACTATGTCGCGTTGCGCGCCGAAGACGACCTCGTATGCGTCTCGACCGCCTGTCCGGACGACACCTCGCCAATCAACGGCTGGAACCCCACCGATGTGCAGGTCCGCATCTACACGCACGAAGCTCCGATCCGCCGCGCGGTCGCGTACCGCGAAAAGGAAGACTCTCCGCCAGCCATGACCGAAGAATCGGCGTTTCATCCCCGAACCAGCGTACTCACCCGCAGCTTCCGGCCGCTACGTAACCTCTGGACGCCGGCTTCGTACACGGCCACGGGCGCGATCGGGGAGTACTGGGCTTGCCGCCACGCCGTGACGTTGCAGGACATGAGCGGCCTCCGAAAATACGACATCAAGGGGCCCGACGCGGAGGCGCTGCTCCAGGCCGCACTGACGCGGGACGTCGCGAAACTTCCGGTTCACCGGGGCGTTTACGCGTTGATGTGCGACGACACCGGCGCGGTGATCGACGACGGCACCCTGTTCCGCCTGGCTCCGGAGATCTTTCGCTGGCTCTGCGGAAGCGAGGAAAGCGCGCGGGCTCTCACCGAGGTCGCTGACCGCAGCGACATGCGGGCGCGGATCGAGGGATTCCGCGGGGCCCTGCCGAACCTGTCGCTGCAGGGGCCGAAGAGCCGCGATGTGCTGCGGAAGATCGTCTTCACGTCCGACAGGGTGCCGGCTCTCGAGGAGCTCAAATGGTTCGGCATGACGGTGGGCAGGC
>WTGR01000855.1 GCA_011523485.1 Acidobacteriota bacterium | reverse complement strand
GAGATCGGGATCCCGAGGCTGACCCAGAAGGCCAGGCGCAGCTCCAGGAACAGCGTCAGCACGACGAAGACCAGGATGAACCCGGTGGCGCCGTTGCGCAGCATGAGCGTCAGGCGGTCGTTCAGCACCTCGGCCTGGTCCTGCCAGAGCGTCATCGAGACGCCCTCGGGTAGCCGCGCCCCGGCGCCTTCGACGTAGCCGTCGACCGCGGCGGCGATGTCGAGGGCGCTCTGATCGCCGGTGCGGAACACCGATACGAGCACCGTGGGCTGATGATCGAACCGGGCCTGCTGATCGGTCTCGGCGAAGCCGTCGACCACCGTCGCCACGTCCCCCAGGCGCAGCCGGCTGCCGTCGGCCCGCGTCCACAGCACGAGGTCCTCGTACTCCGCGCCGCGGTAGGCCTGCCCGATCGTGCGGAGCAGGATCTCGCCGCCGTCCGTGCGGACCGAGCCGCCGGGCAGATCCAGGGACGAACGGCGCACGGCGTCGGCGACCTGATCGAAGGTCATCCCGTGACGGCGCAGCGCCACCTCGGAGACTTCGATCGATATCTCGTAGGGCGGCGCGCTGACGACGTCCACCTGCGTGATCTCCGGCATCGCGGTCAGCTCGTCGCGCACGCGTTCCGCGAGCGCCTTGAGCGCGAAGATGTCGGTGTCCCCGGAGATGGAGATGTCGGTGACCTGGTTGCGGGCGGTCATCTCCCGGATGATCGGTTTCTCCGTCTCGATGGGGAACGTCGTGATCGCGTCGACCTGGTTCTTGACCTCGTCGACCACCCGGCGCGCATCGGCGCCGAGCTCGAGCTCGATCATCACCGACGCGTTGCCCTCCGATGCGGTCGACTGGATCTCCTTGATGCCGTCGACGCCCTGAATCGCCTCCTCGATGCGGATGACGACTCCTTCCTCCACCTCTTGCGGCGCCGCTCCCAGATACGGCACCTGGATGCTGATGCGGTCGAGCTCGACCTCCGGAAAGACCTCTTCCTTGACCGTGCCGGTAGCGATCAGGCCGCTCACCATGATGAAGATCATCATGAGGTTCGCAGCCACGGGATTCCGCGCGAACCAGGCGATTCCACCGTTGTTCATGACCGTCTCCCTTCGTGCCGGCGCGTCGCCGGATCCGTTGCGGGACCCGACCTGGCGACCGACTCGCCGGCGAGCGCTTCGCGCACGCTCTCGGTCATCACGGCCGCCACGCGCGACTGCAGGTCGGCGAGCGCCTCGACGGTGCCGTCCACCTTCACCGCGGTCACGACGGCTCCGCTGCGGACGTCGGTGAGCCGGGCGGTCACGCGGACCATCGTTCCGATGCGCTGGATGCCGCCGCCGACGGCCCAGGCGGCTTCGTCGCCGGGCGTCACGACGGCCACCGCGGCCAGCGTGGACAGCCGCTCGGCGATCGCCGCCGCGATGACGCTCCCGAGGTCCACGTCGATGGCCGACGCACTGCCCGCGCTGAGATCGTCGAACGGCAGCACGGCCAGCGCGCTGGGCGTCGTCGCGACGGCCGCCATGCCGCCGGACGCGGGCGGCGCCGTCGATCCGGGCATGGCGGTGAGGTGCTCGATGACGGCCGCTGCGACGTCCGCTTCGAGGGCCGGGCGGTCGGCCGTGGAGCCGTCGATCTTCGCCGCGTGCAGGACGGCGCCGTTCGCCGTGTCGACGATGCGTGCGGTGACCCGCACCAGCGGGCCGACCTGCTGGAGCCCGCCGCGGACGACGTACCGCGCATCGGACTCGTTCTCCGACACCGCGATGCCGTCGGACGACGCCAGGCGCGCGGCGACGGCCCGGCTCAACGCCGGACCGAGCCCGGAATCGCCGGTCGCGCGATTGAGACTCGCGAACGAGGCGACCGCGACGACGCTCGCGGGCGCCGCGTCCGGCGTGCGGGGAGCAGGGCGCCGCGGGGCGGCGGCAACCGTTGCCGCCGGCCGCGGAACGGGCGCGGCGTCCGGTTCGCGGGGCGCCGGCCGCGCCGTCACCGGTCTCGTGCGCGGGGGACGAGAGCGCAGACTTTCAGCCGCCGGCCGCACCCTCGCCGGTCTCGTGCGCGGGGGACGAGAACGCAGGTCCGCCGCCGCCCGGCGTTCTTCCAGCAGAGACGCCAGCCACTGCGGTTGGTCCGCGCGTCCGGCCGTCGTCGCTCCGCCGCCAGGCGCGCCGCGGGGCGCCTGCTCAGTGGCCGCTGCCGCCCGGGCCGCGCCGGGTCGCACTGGGGCCGCCGGTTGCGGCGCTGCGGGCGGCGGCAGGGCGAAGCGGCGCGGCCCGGGCGGCAGCGG
>WTGR01000212.1 GCA_011523485.1 Acidobacteriota bacterium | reverse complement strand
TCGCAGTTCCTCACCGACACGCGCGGCACCGGCATCATGAACCACCTGTTCGCGGGCTGGGAGCCGTGGAACGGCCCGATCCCGGGACGCCCCACCGGAGCGCTGGTGGCCGACCGGGCCGGCAAGGCGACCGCCTACGCCATCTACAACCTGCAGGAGCGCGGCGAGATCTTCCTCGACGCCGGCACCCCGGTCTACGAGGGGATGATCGTCGGCGAGAACGCGCGGCCGGCCGACCTCGACGTCAACGTGACGAAGGAGAAGAAGCTCACGAACATGCGCGCTTCCACCGCGGAGGAGGCCATGCGCCTGGTCCCGCCGCGGCTGCTGAACCTGGAGCAGGCGATCGAGTTCATCAACGACGACGAGCTGGTGGAGATCACGCCCGGCAGCATCCGGCTGCGCAAGGAGGTCCTGGCCGCGAACATGCGGCCGAAGAAGGAATCGTAGCCGGGAAGCCAACGCTCCGGCCCGTGCGAGCGACACTGGCCGCGACAGTCACCGCACCGGCGTGCCCCGACCCACAGCCCGTCAGCCTCGGCGGCAAGCGGAGGCGCAGGTGACGATTGTCGGGCTACGATCCCGCCATGACCCAGGATACGCCGGAAGTCATCGACCTGCGGGCCGGTTCGACGCGCCTCGCCGTGGCGCCGGAAGTCGGCGGCTCCATCACCCGTTACGCATCGGAGCGCGGCGGAACCACCATCGAGTGGATGCGCCCCGCGCCGGCCGACGCCATCGCCAACCGTGCGGCCGGCGGCACGTCGAGCTTCCCGATGGTGCCGTTCTCGAACCGCATCCGCGACGCCGCGTTTCGCTTCCGGGGGCGGACCATCCAGCTCCCGCAGAACTTCCGGCCCGAACCGCACGCCATCCACGGGCACGCCTGGCGCGAGCCGTGGGCCGTCCTCTCGCAGTCGGACGCGGCCCTGACGCTGGAGTACCGCCACCCGGCCGACGCGTGGCCCTGGACCTACACGGCTCAGCAGGCGTTCGATCTCACCGAAGAACGCCTCCGCGTTCGGTTCACGGTGACCAACGAGGCATCGGAGCCGATGCCGGTCGGGTTCGGCCTCCATCCCTACTTCGTCCGCACCCCACGCGCTACCGTGCGCGCCGACGTGGGCCGGATGTGGCAGGCCGACGCCGGCCTCATGCCGGTCAGCCTCGTGCCGCCGCCCCCGCAGCTCCTGCTCGACGGGGCCGGCCTCAACCCGGACGCCACGACGCTGGACAACAACTTCGTCGGCTTCGGCGGGCGGGCGGTCATCGTCTGGCCCGAGTGGAACGCCCGGTTGCGCATCGATGCCGACCCGGCCTATGCCTGCCTGGTCGTCTACACGCCGGCGGGCCAGGACTTCTTCTGCGTGGAGCCGGCGACCAACTGCATCGACGGCTTCAACCTGGCCGACGCCGGCCGGACGGACACCGGCATCATCGTGCTGGCGCCGGGCGACACCGCTGCCGGGGATGTGACGTTCACGCCGGAGTTGGCGTGAGATCCACGTCCGTCAGGTAGCGGAAGGCGATGTCATGGCGACTGCGGGCAGCGAACCGACCAGACCCTGGTTCGCGATCGGCTGGTTCTTGACCTGGGGCCTGTTCCAGGCGTTTGCGGTCATCTCGGTGCTGAACGGCACCTGGGAGCGGCCGGCCGCTTTCCCGGCCGGGATCTACGAAGCGCTGGTCTGGCCCGACATGCTCTTCGTTCCGCTCTACGTGGCGACGGCCGCGCTGCTCTGGAAGCGACACTGGCTCGGAGGCATCCTGGCGTTCGCAGCCGGCGGCGGAATCATCTATGCGATGATCTATCTCCTGGCACTGTCGGGACTCTCCGGAACCGTCAACCTGGTCGCCGACAGTCTGTTCCTCATCTTCACGCTGGTGGCGCTGCGGCAGGTCGGCACGCGCATGAACCCATCATCGCCACCCGTCAGAGACTGACGGCCATGTCCATCGAGACCCGCTTCGACATCGCGTTCATCGCCGCGATGGCCCGCCGAGAGAAGCAGATTCAACAGAACTACCGCCCGATCATCGCCGTTCACAAGTGGTTCGCGCGGCGCCCGGGTACGCTGTTTCGCGGTTTGACGCTCGCGGAATTCGGCGACGGGCCCCTCTCCGAAACCTTCTTCGCAGCCAACGACTTTTCGGGACGGACGATCGCGGATCCCTTCATGGGTGGTGGAACTCCACTGCTGGAAGCGAACCGGGTCGGCTGCAACGTGCTGGGCGTAGACATCAATCCCATGGCGGTGTGGGTGGTCCGCGAGGAGATCGAGCACCTCGACCC
>WTGR01000066.1 GCA_011523485.1 Acidobacteriota bacterium | reverse complement strand
CGGCGACGTGCTGACCGTGTCGCCGCTGCACGTCGAGCAGTACGTGGCGGCGGCGCGGCGCGTCAGCCGGCTGGCGGTCGGCAGCCTGACGCCGCGGCCGGTGGTCGAACGCTACGAGCCGCCGGACGGGACCACCGACGAGGCCGTCGACGGGTTGCCGCCGAACGAGCGAGGCGGCATCCTGTTCCGGCACTACTTCGCGTTCGACGCCGACTACACGCTCACCGTGCGCGTGGGCGGGCGGCGCACCATCGGCATGCCGGCGCCCCTTCTGGACGTCCGCGTCGACGGCCGGCGGGTCCGGCTGATCGAGGCGGACTTCGATCCCGAGGAGGCGAACCAGCTCACCCGCAACTTCGAGTTGCGGCTGCCGCTGCCGGCCGGGGAGCACGAGATCGGAGCCGGGTTCCTGACCGAGTACGCGCGGAGCGAGGACGGCGCCGAGACGAACGACTATTCCGTCGACTACGTGCTCGTCGGCGGCCCCTACGACGCGGCCGGTCCGGGCGAGACCGCCGTCCAGCGGCAGCTCTTCGTCTGCCGGCCGGCGGCGGACGAGCCGGAGGAGCCTTGCGCTCGGCGGATCCTGACGCGGCTGGCCCGCCGCGCCTGGCGGCGCCCGGTGACGGCGGCCGACATCGACCCGCTGCTCGACCTGTTCGCCATCGGGCGCACCGACGGCGAGCGCTTCGAGGACGGCATCGAGATGGCGCTCAGCGGCGTGCTCGTCTCGCCGAGCTTCCTGTTCCGGACGCCGCGCCCGCCGGAGAACGCCGAGCCGGGCTCGGCTCATCCCCTCTCGGATATCGACATGGCGTCGCGGATGTCCTTCTTCCTGTGGAGCAGCATCCCCGACGAGGAGCTGCTCGCGCTGGCCGAGCGCGGCCGACTCGGCGACCCGCCGGTGCTCGCCGCGCAGATCGCCCGGATGCTGGCCGACCCGAAGGCCGGCGCGCTCGTGGAGAACTTCGGCGGCCAGTGGCTGCATCTGCGCAACGTGGCCGACTGGACCCCGGACCCGGTGCGGTTCGCCGAGTTCGACGATTCGCTGCGCTACGCCTTCGAGCGCGAGACGACGCTGTTTCTCGACTACCTGATCCGCGAGGACCGCAGCGTTCTGGAGCTGATCGACGCCGACTACACGTTCCTGAACGAGCGGCTGGCCGGCTTCTACGGCATCGACGGCGTCAACGGCGGCTACTTTCGCCGCGTCCCGCTCGCGGGTACCGGACGGGGCGGCGTCCTGACGCACGGCAGCGTGCTGATGGTCACCTCGTACCCGACGCGGACTTCGCCGGTGCTGCGCGGCAAGTGGGTGCTGGAGAACCTGCTCGGCGCCCCGCCCCCGCCCCCGCCGCCCGACGTGCCGGCCCTGGAAGCCGACGCCGAGGCTTCGGCCGGCAGTTTGCGCGAGGCGTTGGAGCGGCATCGCGCCAACCCCGCCTGCGCCGCCTGCCACGCCAAGCTCGACCCGCTCGGGTTCGCGCTCGAGAACTTCGATGCGGTCGGGGCGTACCGGACCGAGGACGACGGCGTGATTGTCGAAGCCTCGGGGGCGCTGCCGGACGGCACCCTCGTCGACGGCCCGGCGGGGCTGCGCCGCGTCCTGCGGGGCCGCAGTGACGAGTTCGTGGAGACGTTGGCCGCCAGGCTGCTGACCTACGCCATCGGCCGCGGTCTCGAATCCTACGATCAGCCGGCCGTGCGCGAGATCCGCCGTCGGGTCGAAGCCGCGGACCACCGGTTCTCGGCGCTGGTCTCGGCCATCGTCGATAGCGTACCATTCCGCTTGAGGAGGATTCCGGAGCCATGATCACCGGAAAAGCGCTGCCCCGCCGCACCTTCCTGCGAGGCATGGGCGCCACCGTCGCCCTGCCGTTCCTCGATGCGATGACGCCGGCGTTCGCATCCGCGTCGATCCCGGTCACCCGGGTCGCGTTCGTCTACACGGCCAACGGCATCATCATGCAGGACTGGACGCCGGCCGAAGAGGGCCCCGGCTTCGCGTTCAGCAAGACGCTGATGCCGGTCGAGCCGTTCCGCGACGACCTGCTGGTCCTGACCGGACTCGCGCACCGCAACGGCGAGGCGCTCGGCGACGGTCCCGGCGACCACGCCCGCGCGGGTGCGAGCTGGCTGACCGGCGTGCATCCCAAGAAGACCCGCGGCGCCGACATCCGCAACGGCATGTCCGTCGACCAGATGCTGGCCGAGACGATCGGCCGCGACACGCCGCTGCCGTCCCTGGAGCTGGGGCTGCAGGACGTCCGGATGGTGGGCGGCTGCGACTCCGGCT
>WTGR01000295.1 GCA_011523485.1 Acidobacteriota bacterium | reverse complement strand
ATGGCGAACAGCGTGCCCGGGTGCGGCAGGGCGTTGCCGCCGCGCTCGACCGCGGCCAGGAAGATCGACGTCCAGTTGTTCAGCGCCGACAGGCGGAAGCGTGTTGCCATGGTTCAGGTCTCGACGTCGCGCAGTCGTGGCCGCCGGCGCGACGCCGAAGCGGCGCGGGACGGCCGAACCCTGCGTGCTATCCTACGGCAACTTGGAGCCTTCCCGCCCGTCGAGCCCTGCCGGCCTCCAGTCCGCGGCCGAGCCGGGCGGCCTCGACAGCCAGCGCCGGGTCGCCGCCGCGGTCGGCGTCGACGTCGCCCGCCGGCACGTCTTTCTCTGCTGCGATCAGACGGTCCCGAAGTGCTGCGACAAGGAGCGGAGCCTCGCCGCGTGGGGCTTCCTGAAGCGCCGCCTCAAGGAACTCGGCCTCTCCGAGCGCGGCGGCGTGCTCAGAACCAAGGCCAACTGCCTGCGCGTCTGCGAGGGCGGGCCGATCGCGGTCGTCTATCCGGAAGGCACCTGGTACCGGGCCTGCGATCCCGACGTGCTCGACCGGATCATCCGGGAGCACGTCGTCCGCGGGCGCCCGGTGAACGACTACGTCATCGAGCAGAACCCCTTGGCGCGCTCGACCTGAACGAGTCGGTCTCCATGCGCGGGGACGCTCCGCGTTTTCGTCGAGCGGCACGCCGATGGAGAGCGCCTGCGTGCGGAAAGCATCGAAAAATGATACTTTGTGATTGTGAAATACGACCGGCCCAGACCCAGAGCCAGGACCATCGTCGACGATCTCGCTGCGGCCGGTCGCCACCACTTCACCGCGGAAGAGATGCGGTCCGCGCTCGGTGTGTCCGGCGCCGCGTCGAAACTCGCGCTGGGGCGACTGATCAAGCAGAGGAAGGTCGCTAGTCCCGCCCGCGGATTCTACGTCATCGTGCCGCCCGAATACCGGAGTCTGGGCTGTCTGCCGGCCGACCAGTTCATTCCGGCGTTGATGGAGTATCGGAAGCTCCGTTACTACGCGGCGCTGCTGTCGGCCGCGCAGTACCATGGCGCCGCGCATCATCGGCCCCAGGAATTCCAGGTAGCGGTCGCCAGCAACCGCCGGCCGATCTCTTGCGGGTCCGTTCGCGCATCGTTTATCGCGCGTCGCCGCATCGCCGCAGTGCCGCTTCAGCGCTTCAACACGCCGCGCGGGACCATCCTGGCTTCGAGTCCAGAGGGGACCGCGGTCGATCTCGTGGGCTACGAGCGGCGCGCCGGGGGGCTGGACAACGTGGCGACCGTGCTCTCCGAGCTCGCGGAACACCTCGATCCCGAGCGGCTGCTGGCTGCGGCGCGGACGGCGCCTGTGCCGTGGGCCCAGCGGCTCGGCTATCTCCTCGAATTGCTCGGCGCCGCGGAAAGGGCGGCCCCGCTGAAGGCTCACGTCCAGCGGAACGTACGACAAATCGCCACGCTCCTTCCGGCTGTCGGTCACGAGCACGCACCGCGTTCCGATGCCTGGCGGCTGCGGATCAACGTTGACGTCGAGCCCGACTGGTGATTCCCCGCGACTACATCACAGCTTGGCGCACACGCGCGCCCTGGGCGCAGGATGCTCAGGTCGAGCAGGACCTGGTCTTGAGCCGAGCGCTGGTCGAGATCTTCTCGCATCCGCTCTTGTCGGAAGGGCTCGCGATGCGCGGCGGCACGGCGATCTACAAGCTCTATCGCCAGCCCCCGGCGCGCTATTCCGAAGATATCGACCTGGTACAGATCGAGGCCGGTCCGGCCGGGCTGTTGATGGATGCCCTGCGCGAGGTGCTGAATCCCTGGCTGGGCGTGCCTCGGTGGAAGCAGACCGAAGGACGAGTGACTTTCGTGTATCGCTTCGATGCGGAGGGCACGCCGCCCCTACCGCTGCGACTGAAGATAGAGATCAACTCGCGCGAGCACTTCTCCGCGTTCGAGTTTGCCAGAGTCCCATTCGTGGTGGAGTCACGATGGTTTGCGGGCCGCACCGAGGTCGTCACCTACGAATTGGACGAGCTGCTTGGCACCAAGCTCCGCGCGCTCTCACCAGCGCAGGAAGGGCCGGGACCTCTTCGACTTGGCGACGGCACTTGAAGACGAGAGAACGGACCCCCGGCGAATCGCCGCCGCCTTCCAACAGTACATGGACCATGGGGATCATCACGTTACGCGCGCGCTTTTCGAGCAGAATCTCGCCGCCAAGGTGTCGGACCCGCAGTTCGTTGCGGACATCGGCCCCCTGCTTTCACACGGCTATCGCTGGGACATCGAGGAAGGAGCCAAGGCTGTCCTGGAACGTCTGTGTGCACTCCTCCCCGGAGAACCGTCCGCTACAAGTCCGTCGGGATGATCAGCATCGCGATCACGCTGATCAGCACGCAGACCACCGCCACGATCCCCGTGTAGCCGAGCACGTCGCCGAACTTCAGCCGCGTGACGGTCAGGATCGGTATCGCCCAGAAGGGCTGGATGAAGTTGGTCGTGGCGTCGCCGTAGGCGTAGGCGAGCACGGTGGTGGTGGCGGAGACGCCGAGCTCCCGCGCGGCGGGCAGCAGGTAGGGCGCCTCGATCAGCCACTTCGAGCCGCCGGACGGCACGAAGAGGTTCACGAAGCCGGAATAGAAGTAGACCACCAGCGGATAGGTCTCCGTGGTGGCGAACGTGACGAACAGCTCGCCGAGCCAGGCGCCGAGCCCGGTGTTGTTGATGACGCCGAAGATGCCCGCGTAGAAGGGGAACTGCAGGATGACGCCCGAGGCGGTCCGGGCGCCGTTGGCGAACGCGCGCACGAGGTTGGCGGGCCGGCCCTGGAGCAGCAGCGCCGCCACCAGGAAGACGGCGTTGTAGGCGTTGATGGTCCAGGTGGCGCCGAAGCCGCGGGTGACCATCGAGTAGCCGAGGGGATAGCCGATCAGGATCGCGGCCAGGACTATCCAGCCGCGGGATGCCTCCATGCGGGCGGCCGGTGTTTCCGGCGCGTGCTCGTCGGGGAGCGTCGGCATCATGCGGTCGATCTGCTCGGACGTCAGCGTCTGGACGTTCTGCCGCGGGTGGAGCAGCATCACCATCGCCAGGGCGACCGCCCCCAGAATGGCGATGAAGACGAGGTTGAACGGAATGAACAGCGTCTCGGTGACCGGGATCACGCGGTCGATGACCGGCTCGCCGCTCGCCGGCGCGAGCAGCGGATTGCCGGGGGTGGCGAGGATGAGCGGCGCCGACCCCGACAGGCCGCCGTGCCAGATGGTGCAGATCCCCAGGTAGGCGGCGGCGATGATCACCCGGATGTCGGCCTTCGGATTGCGCCGCGCGACGAACGGCACGAAGAGCGCCGACGCCACCACGCTGAGCGCCCAGTTCAGATAGCCGGTGACCAGCGCGTAGGCGCCGATGAGGGCGATGGCCTGCACCGGCTTGTTGCTGTCCGGCAGGCCGGCCAGCCAGTCGAGGAAGCGGTAGACCGGGCGGGACGAGACGCAGGCGTGCGCCGCGATCATGGCGATCGAGAACTGCATCCCCAGCTCGAGCAGCGCCCACATGCCGTCGCCCCAGGCGAGGACCGACTCGTTCAGGCTCGCCCCGGCGCCGAACATGGCCAGCAGGACCGCCGCCACGGTCAGGAGCATGCAGACGACCCACGAGTCGGGAATCCAGCGTTGCGTGAACCGGCAGAGGCGATCCCCGAGATCGCCGACGACGGCGACGACGCCGCTGGTGCTCGATGGCTCAGGCATGGTCTCGTCCGAATCCGATCAGGAGGCCTGCGCCGGCGCCTGCGGCTGCTTCGACAGCATGAGCGCGCCGAGCGCGACCACCGACAGCCCCGCCGCCAGGTAGAAGGCCAGCTCGTAGTCGCCGGACGCGTCGAAGACGCGGCCCGCGATCACCGGCCCGACGATGCCGGCGACGCCCCACGCGGAGAACAGCAGGCCGTAGTTCACCCCCATGTGCTTCGTGCCGTAGAAATCGGCGCAGGTGGAGGCGAAGACCGACAGCAGCGTGCCGTAGCAGTAGTAGATGACGACCAGCAGCAGGTAGAACAGGATTACCTGCCCCGCGAAGAGCGGGAAGAGCGGGAGCGCCGCGGCCGAGAGCAGCACCATCAGCCGCAGGGTGTTGAGCCGGCCGAACGTGTCGGACATCCAGCCCGAGAGCACCCGCCCGCCGGTGTTGCCGACGGCGCCGATCGTCAGCCCGAGGGCCGCCGCCGCGCCCAGGCCGGCCGCGGCGCCCACCGGGACGAGCTGGCTGATCACCATCAGGCCGGCCGCCGCGCCCAGGCAGTAGGCGACCCAGAGGAAATAGAAGGTCGGCGTGCGGACCATCTCCGCGGTGGTGAAGTCGTGTCCGGTCGCCGGTGCAGCCGCCTTCGGCGCGCCGCCCGCGGCGGGCGCCGCCGCCGGGGTCGGAGGCCGGTAGCCCGCCGGCGGGTTCTTCAGCAGATAGGCCGCGACCAGCGTCATCACCAGGAAGATCACTGCGGAAATCTGCATCGTTCCCTGCCAGCCGTAGGTCGGGATCAGCCACTCCCGCGCGAGCGGTCCGTAGATGCCGGAGCCGGCGCCGTAGCCTCCGACGACGAGGCCGACCGCAAGCCCGCGCCGGTCGGGGAACCACTTCGAGCAGACCGGGATGGGGATCGCGTAGCCGAAGCCGTTGCCGGCGCCGGCGATGGCGCCGAAGGTGACGTAGAGCCAGATGAGCGACTCGGTCTGGCTGGCCAGGAAGAAGCCGAGCGCGTAGAGGATGCCGCCGAACGCGGCGACCTTCTGCGGTCCGAAGCGGTCCTGCAGGAAGCCGGCGACCACGAACCAGGAGCCGACCGAGAGGATGGCGATGGTGAAGACCACCGAGACCTCGGTGCGCGTCCAGCCGAAGTCGGCGTCGAACGGCGCCACGAAGACGCTCCAGGCGTAGATGACGCCGAGGGCCAGGTTCATCAGCACCCCGCCCATGAGCGGGAGCCAGCGGTTCGGCGTGGAATCGGCAGAGCCTGCGGTCGCGTCAGTCATTCGGGCGCTCCTCTCGTCTCGACGCCCGGCGGCGTCGCGGTCTGGTTCCCGCCGCTGCGAACTGCCACGCCGGCGGGGGCCGCGTTCGTCGCCCGAGCCGGCCGGCCACACATTCTACTCGCGTCCCCGCCGTTCCGGTCGCCCGGCCTGCCGATTCGGCGGCGCCGGCGGCGTCCGGTTTGTGCCGCGCGGCCGGTGCCGTAGAATTGGCGAGCCCACGAGCGGACAGGAGTGATGATGACGAGACGCACGCGAACGACAGCCATCCTGGGATTCACCGCCGTCGCGCTGGCCGCCGCTTTCTCCGGCGCCGGCATCCAAGCGCAGTCCGACGTGAGCGGCATCTGGCGCATCGGCCTCGACACCCAGACGGGCGAGCACACCTGGACCGTCACCTTCGAGCAGAACGGCGCCACCCTGGGCGGCGAGATCGACATGCACGATGGCGAGGGCACCCTGCCCGTCGAGGGCTCCGTCGACGGCAACACGATCGCGTTCGTGTTCATCGTGCCGGACCTCGACGGCGACATGCCCATCAACCTCTCGGGCGAGATCGACGGCGCCACCATCGCCGGCGATGAGGGCCACTTCGTCTGGTACGGCTCCGGGGACTGGACCGCGAACAAGCAGTAGGTCCGTCACCCGGCGGCCAGCTCCACCAGCATCGCCGCCTGCATCATCAGGTTCAGTCGGAACTGCTCGACCGTCACGAACTCGTGGTCGCTGTGCCCGGTGTAGGCCGCACCCGGCATTGAGGGTCCGAAATTGACCCCGTTGGGCAGCAGGCGGGCCTGCGTGCCGCCGCCCACCGCGACGGGTCCCGCGTCGTGCTGCCCGGTGTAGTGATGGTACACGTCGACCAGCACCGGCACGTGGGGCGCCGATTCCAGGTAGTACGGGTCTCCCATCGTGAGCCGCCAGCCGGGCGCCGCGCCTCCGTGCCGCACCGTCCAGGCCTCGACCGTCTCGCGGACCTGCATCTCGACCTGCTCCCGGCTGCGTCCGACCGGGCAGCGGAGGTTGAGGCACGCCTCGAGGCCCCCGTCGTCGCAGGGATAGAGGCGGGTCAGGACGAGGGTGAGCGGGCCCATGAAGGGATGCGCGCAGGCCAGGCCGCCGAAGCGCTCGGCGAGGTCGCCGGTGCCGACCAGGTCGACGACGAGCTGCAGCATGCGGCTCGCGGGCGTCGGCGGCCAGTCGCGGCGCGCCAGCAGCGCCGCCAGATGCGTGACGGCGTTGCGGCCCTCCCAGGGCGTGGACGAGTGGGCGGCCGCGCCGCGCGCCCGCACCGTGAGCACGTCGCCTTCCGATTCCAGTGCGAAGGTCACGCCGCACGACGGATCCGCGGCGGCGCGCAACTCTGCCGCCAATTCCGGTCCCGCGTTCTCGATGACCGCCACCGCCGCCGCGGGAACCCGGGTCCGAGCCTCGCCGCCGGTGAGCGATACGAGACGGGCGCCGCGCCGCACCGGGCGGGGTTGGACGGACGGGTCCGGCGACACCGTCAGGAAGATGCCGCCCGTTCCCTTCTCCGCGGTCACCACGGGGTACTTGGCGTCGAGGGCCACGTTGAGCGCCGGCGGGTCCCAGCCGCGGACGAACTCCCGGAACGGGGTCCAGTCCGATTCCTCCGTCATCGAGACGATGAGCTCGATCCGGCGCCGCAGCGGCACGCCGAGCTCGCTCACCGCGCGCATCGCGTGGAGCGCGGTGGCTACGGATGCCTTGTCGTCCTCGACGCCGCGGCCGATGAGCCGGCCCGGCTCGCTCGTCGTGTCCAGCGTGAACGGGTCGCCGCGCCACCGCTCGCGGTCCGCCGGCTGCACGTCTCCGTGGGTCAGGATCCCCAGGCGGTCCTGCGCCCGACCAAGGCCGATCACCAGGGCTGCCCCGTGGTCCTCGACGTCGAAGTCCCAGTTGTCGGAAAGGCGCGACAGGTACTCCTTCAGGCGCCGGAACGCCGCCAGTTGCACGTTCGGCGCCGGCGGGGCGGCCACCGTCGGAAAGGCGACGAGCGTGGCCAGCGTCGAGATCGCGGCATCGACGTTCGCGGCCGCGCGCCGTGCGCCCTCCTGCGCCGACGGGGACGGCCGGCGGTCGGCTCTCCCGGTCTCGAAACGATGCCCGGTCTCGAAGCGATCCCCGGCGGTCATGTCAGTCGTCCGGTCGCAGTGACGCGGAGAGTTCCTCCCGGGGCTGCATCGCATCGACTCTCTCCGCCAGCCAGACCTTGATCAGTGACTGGTAGGGGACATCCCGCTGGTTGGCGGCCACCTTGATGCGCTCGAGCAGATCGACCGGGAGCCGCAGGGAAATCGCCTTCGTCGACGGCTTCAGGTTGGGGAACCGGACCCGCGTCGCCCGCTTCCAGTCGACGTGCGCGCTCGAATCATGAGTTTCCCAGAAGGCTCTCTCCTCGGTTTCGCTTCCAAATGGGGCAGGCCGTTCACGCGTGTTGGTCATATCGGGCTCTCTCCGTACGGTGCATGTCGCGGGCGGAGATCACACGGATCCTGGTATCGTCCTCCCGCAACGTGAACGTGACGTGCAACCGGCGCCCCAGCCTCGTCACCCCGAGAGCGTGAAAGCGAGGCTCGGCCTGGCTGTGGCGCGCGTCCTCGACGATCAGCGGCGGCTCGGTGAGGAACACCTGCTCGGCTTCCGCTCGGGTGACGCCATGCTTGAGGGCACTCTGCCGGGCGTTGCCGGCATCCCATTGGAACCCAACGATCGAACCGACATCGATCACCGCTGAGTTGTATATTACCTTGATATACACTGGTCCGGCCTCGGCCGTAGGTCACAGACGCTCGCCGCGCGCTTCGGAAAGCAAGATGGATGCCCGATTCGTCCCCTGAATCCGCCGACCGCGGCTCGTACCGCCGCATCTGGGCGCTCGCCTGGCCCACGCTCGTCTACAGCGTCCTCGAGCTGAGCCTGGGTACGGCCGACTTCCTGATGGTCCGCGGGCTCGGGAGCGAGGCGACGGCGGCCATCGGTCTCAACCGGCAGGTCACCTTCCTGCTCGAATCGGCGGCGCTGGCGGTGGCGACCGGCGTGATCACGCTGGTCAGCCAGGGTGTGGGCGCCGGCAACCGCGCGCAGGTCGACGGCGCGGTCCGGCAGAGCTTTCGCCTCGTCGTCCTGCTCGGCGTGCCCACCACGCTGGTCGGCTACCTCGCGAGCCGGCCGTTGCTGGTGGCGTTGCAGGCGAGCGGCGAGACGCTGGCGCACGGCGTCCCCTACCTGCACATCTACTTCTTGGGCACGCTCTTTCTGTGGACGAGCGTCGTGGCCGCGGCGGTCTTCCGGGGGACCGGCGACACGCTGACGCCGCTGAAGCTCGCCGCCGTGGTCAGCGTGCTGAACATCGGACTCAACTACGTCTTCGTCTTCGGCGCCGGCGCGGTGCCCGCCTACGGCGTGGCGGGGGCGGCAATCGGCACGGTGGCGGCGCGCGGCCTCGGGGCGGCGGCCTACCTCGTGCTGCTGGTGCGCGGCACCCGGCACGCGCGCCTGCGGGTGCGGCCCTGGGGAGGCGTCGACTGGGGGCTGGTGCGGCGCATCCTGCGCATCGGGACGTCGCCGGCCCTCGCCGCCATCGCCCGCAACGGGGCGCGCCTCGTCTATCTGGCCCTGCTCGGCGTCGTGCCGCTCGGGGCGTCGTTGCACGCCGCCGTGGGCGTCGGCCTCCAGGTGCGCCTGGTCAGCGTGCTTCCCGCGTTGGCCTTTCAGGTGGCCGCCGCGACGCTCGTCGGCCAGGCGGTCGGTGCGCGGCGGTTCGATCTGGCGCAGTCCATCGGCCAGCGTGCCGTGCTGCTGCTCGGGCTGATCATGGCCGCGGTGGTGGCGGCGACGTTCGTGCTCGCCGAGCCGATCGCGGCGCTGTTCATCGTCGACCCCGAAGTCGCGGCGCTCGGCGCCACCGTGCTGCGCTGGTTCGCCGTCGCACAGTTCTTCAGCTCGCTCAGCATCGGCACGCAGGGAGCGCTGACCGGGGCGGGCGATACGAAGCCGATCTTCCGCTACACCGTCGTGACGCAGTGGGGCGTCCTGCTGGCGCTGACGCTGGTCCTGCTGGTCGGGCTCGGCTGGGAGCCGGAGGGCGCGCTGCTCGCGTGGGTGGCGGCGCCGGCGGTGCAGGTGCTGCTGATGCAGCGGCTCTTCCGCAGCGGGCGCTGGCGCACGCTGCGTGTTTGACGCAAGCGCCCGCGTTCCGGCTCCGGGGGCGGGGAGGCCGGCGCTCGACCCCGAGATCGAAAAATCCACGCCGCCCCTTGCCTGCTCTTGACGGGAGTGGTATGCTCCGTCCTTCGGAAGTTCACGGCGTTTCTTCGGAACTACCAAGGAGTAGCCAAGATGACCTGGACGAAGCCCGAGTTCAAGGCGATCTCGCTGTCGATGGAAGTCACCTTCTACGTCAACAGCCGCTAGGCGGGATCGACAGGGTCGTTCGCTGTGCGCGTTCGGATCCTGGGCTCGGCGGCCGGCGGCGG